>NZ_JBJQMC010000026.1:0-62824 GCF_046486085.1 Escherichia sp. WS568 | reverse complement strand
CCGACAAGAAGGGAAAGGGCCTTCCCGAGAGTGGTAAAGGAGAGGCCCTGGAAATACCCCACAGCCCCGAAAAAGAGCCAGTCAGTTGCTTAACTGACTGGCATTACAGCCAGGTCTGGCGATTTATGACTTTACCAATCCGGATGCCTGCAAATGGTACGCCGACAAACTGAAAGGTCTGGTCGCGATGGGCGTTGATTGCTTTAAGACCGACTTTGGCGAACGTATTCCAACCGATGTTCAATGGTTTGACGGTTCCGATCCGCAGAAAATGCATAACCATTATGCGTACATCTACAACGAACTGGTGTGGAACGTGCTCAAGGACACCGTTGGTGAGGAAGAAGCCGTCTTGTTTGCCCGCTCGGCCTCCGTTGGTGCGCAGAAATTTCCGGTACACTGGGGTGGCGACTGTTACGCTAACTACGAATCAATGGCGGAAAGCCTGCGCGGTGGTTTGTCTATTGGCCTTTCAGGTTTTGGCTTCTGGAGCCACGATATCGGCGGCTTTGAAAATACCGCTCCGGCGCACGTTTACAAACGCTGGTGCGCGTTTGGTTTGCTCTCCAGCCATAGCCGTTTACACGGCAGCAAATCTTATCGTGTGCCGTGGGCCTATGATGATGAGTCCTGTGATGTGGTGCGCTTCTTCACGCAACTGAAATGCCGCATGATGCCGTATCTGTATCGTGAGGCTGCTCGTGCGAACGCGCGGGGTACGCCGATGATGCGGGCCATGATGATGGAGTTCCCGGACGATCCGGCTTGTGATTACCTTGACCGTCAATACATGTTAGGCGACAACGTGATGGTTGCTCCGGTGTTCACTGAATCGGGCGATGTGCAGTTCTACTTGCCGGAAGGTCGCTGGACACACCTGTGGCACAACGATGAACTCGATGGTAGTCGCTGGCATAAACAGCAGCACGGCTTCCTGAGTCTGCCCGTTTATGTGCGTGATAACACCCTACTGGCGCTGGGCAACAACGAGCAACGTCCCGATTACGAGTGGCACGAAGGCACGGCATTCCACCTCTTTAATCTGCAAGACGGGCATGAAGCCATCTGTGAAGTGCCCGCTGCCGATGGTTCCGTTCTTTTCACCCTGAAAGCGGCGCGTACTGGCAACACAATTACTGTGAATGGTACGGGCGAGGCGAAGAACTGGACGCTGTGCTTGCGCAATGTTGTGAAAGTAAATGGTCTGCAAGGCGGTTCGCAGGCTGAAAGTGAGCTGGGGCTGGTGGTGACGCCTCAAGGGAATGCGCTGACAATTACGTTGTAATCTATTGAAGAATGCCGGATACGAATGGTTTTGTGTCGTATCCGGTAAATAATCTCACATCTGGTAATAAATATTTCTTCCATCGTATTTGCGAGCATGATCACGATTATTCATCACGAAAATGTGATCTGTGCTGAAAAATATCCCTTAACCGCCTTGCTTTGTTTTATCACTGTCCGGATTACGGACATATTTTAGTATTGTTGTGAAATTATTCTGCTTTATATTTACCCTCAGAGATGGCAACTGAAGCTCTTCCATATGGGGCTTCTTAATCTGTGATAAGGGTAAAAAATGCAAATGATTACCTCGCGACAAAACAGATTATTACGATTCCTTCTACCACGAAGGGAATATACGACTATTGTTACAATTGCCGGCTATTTAAATGTTTCGGAAAAAACCATTCAACGTGATTTACGTTTACTTGAGCAATGGCTGGGGCAATGGAGAATAAATGTTGAGAAGCGTGCTGGCGCGGGTGTGATGTTAAGCGCGGAGAATATTGCTGATTTGCTGCATCTTGATCATTTGTTGGGAGCAGAATGTGAAGAGATTGATGGTGTAATGAATAATGCCAGGCGCGTTAAAATAGCGTCGCAGTTATTAAGTGAAACACCGAATGAAACGTCGATCAGTAAATTGTCAGAACGCTACTTTATCAGCGGAGCCTCTATTGTTAATGACCTGAGAGTAATTGAGTCCTGGCTTGCGCCGTTGGGGTTATCATTGATCCGCAGCCCAAGTGGTACGCATATTGAAGGTAGTGAAGGGCAAGTCCGACAGGCAATGGCATTACTGATTAACGGCATTATTAACCATAATGAGCCGCAAGGTGTCGTGTATTCACGTCTGGATCCCGGAAGCTATAAAGCATTAGTCCATTATTTTGGAGAGGAAGAAGTGTTATTTGTCCAGTCATTGTTACTGGATATGGAAAATGAATTAAGTTGGTCTTTGGGAGAACCTTATTACGTTAACATTTTTACTCACATCCTTATTATGATGTATCGCAACACGCACGGGAATGCGTTATCAAGAGAAGAAGATCAAACCAGGCAATATGATGAAAATATCTTTAATGTTGCCAGTCAGATGATTCATAAGATAGAACAACGAATTGCACATACATTGCCCGATGATGAAGTCTGGTTTATTTATCAATATATCATTTCATCAGGTGTGGCGATTGATGGACAAAAAGATGTGAGCATTATTTCACATATGCAGGCCAGCAATGAAGCGCGTCTGATTACCTGGCGTTTAATTACGGTATTCAGTGACATCGTGGACTGCGATTTTAGTGAAGACAGCGCATTATATGATGGCTTAATGGTGCATATTAAACCGCTGATTAACCGACTAAATTATCGTATTCATATCCGTAATCCATTGTTGGAAGATATTAAAGCAGAACTAGCGGATGTCTGGCGGTTGACGCAATATGTGGTGAATCAGGTATTTAAAACCTGGGGTGAGAATGCAGTGAGCGAGGATGAAGTGGGTTACCTGACCGTTCATTTTCAGGCTGCGATGGAGCGGCAAATTGCCCGTAAACGTGTATTACTGGTCTGTTCAACCGGAATCGGAACTTCGCATCTACTGAAAAGCCGTATTCTGCGAGCATTTCCTGAATGGACGATTGTTGATGTTATTTCAGCAGCGAATTTATCACAGGTTTTGCCTGACAATATCGAACTGATTATTTCGACAATTAATTTGCCTACAGTCACTATGCCGGTCGCTTATGTTACCGCTTTTTTTAATGATGCCGATATTAAGCGGGTCACTGAAATGGTGATTACGGAAAAATTACATCATGCGACGTCTCGGGTCGTTGAAATTTAATGTCAGAATTTTATGAGGTATGACGAATGGACATAACAAAAATCCTGAATACGAATCGCGTTATTTTAGATATGCAAGCGACGAATAAAGCGGAGGCGATTGAAGAATTAACTAATCTTCTCAAAAAAGATGGTGCGATCGATTGTCGGGAAACCTTTATTAAAGATGTCTGGCAGCGCGAAGCGGAAGGCTCGACTGGTTTTGAAAATCATATTGCGATCCCGCATGGTAAATCTTCTGCGGTAATTAATACTACGCTGGCAATTGGCCGTACCCGCCAGGATATTCCCTGGGAAACGCTGGATGGCAGTAGCGTGCGCTGTATTATTTTATTTGCGGTACGTCTTGAAGATCAAAATACCACCCATATCCGTTTACTTTCCCAGGTCGCGGGCGCGCTGGCGGATGATGACATCATAGAACAATTGTTAGTTGAGACGAGTCCGCAAAAAATCATTGATCTCTTTAGTCAGTATGCACAATCCGATGTCTGCTAAATAACAGGGAGTATGTCATGAATATTGTCTGTGTTGCCGCCTGTACGGCGGGTATTGCTCATACCTATATTGCTCGTGAAAAGTTAATCAAAGGAGCAAAAGCTCTGGGCCATACCATTAAAGTTGAAACCCAGGGAACCATTGGTACAGAAAATGAATTACAGGCGGCAGATATCTCTGCTGCTGACGTCGTGATTCTTGCTGTAGATGTGAAAATAAAAGGAGAAGAACGCTTCACCAATAAACGTATTGTGCGAGTAAAGACAGAGATCGTCATTAAATCGCCCGTTCAATTTCTTGAAAAGGTCGAAAAATCACTGGGAAACAAATGATCCTTATACTGGAGGGATCTTAATATGAAAGAAAATAAAATTCCGGTTTCACAGGAAATTAAAAAACATTTATTAACCGGCATCTCGTGGATGATACCCCTTATTGTGGCCGCCGGGATATGTATTGCGTTGGGGCAAGTTCTTGGCGGTACAGATGTTGGTGAAAAAACAGGAACAATCCCGTGGATGCTTAATCAGATTGGCGGCTGGGGAATGGGGCTGATTGTGCCGCTGATTAGCGCGGCAATTGCCTATTCTATTGCTGATCGTCCCGGTTTTGCCCCGGGCCTGATTGTCGGCTTTCTCTGTGGGCAAATCCATACCGGATTTATTGGCGGTATGTTGGGTGGTTTCCTGGTGGGCTACACCATTTTGCTACTTAAACGCTATATCCGCCTGCCGCAGTCGATGCAAGGACTCATGCCAATCATGGT
This sequence comes from Escherichia sp. WS568, assembly GCF_046486085.1. Lineage (NCBI taxonomy): Bacteria > Pseudomonadati > Pseudomonadota > Gammaproteobacteria > Enterobacterales > Enterobacteriaceae > Escherichia > Escherichia sp. WS568. Next base: position 58,428 of record NZ_JBJQMC010000026.1, on the reverse strand, counting down.
GTTGCCGGTATTAAGCACCATTATCGGTGGGCTGTTAATGATGACGCTGATTGGTAAACCCATCGCCTGGTTACAAGAAGCACTGATTCATTTGCTCGAGTCGATGCAGGGCGGATCGCGCTTCCTGATGGGGGCCATACTTGGCGCGATGGCAACCTTCGATTTCGGTGGTCCGGTCAACAAAACCATGTCGCTGTTTTCCGATGGCTTGCTGGTCAGTGGCGTCTACGGACCAGAAGCCGTGAAATTTGTCGGCTCAATCATCCCTCCGTTTGGCATCACACTTTCGTTCTTACTGACACGGCATAAATACACCCGTGCGGAGCGCGAGGCGCTGAAAGCCGCGTTTCCGATGGGGATCTGCATGATCACTGAAGGAGTCATTCCGATCGCCGCGCGTGACCTGCTGCGAGTAGTGGGATCTTGTGTGGTGGCATCGGCGGTCGCGGGCGGCTTAATCATGGTGTGGGGCGTGGAGAGTCCGGTTCCGCATGGCGGCATGTTTGTTGTGCCTCTGTTCACCCATCCTCTGCTGTTTTGCCTGGCGCTGGGTATAGGCACGGTGATTTGTGGCGTGATGCTTTCACTCTGGAAGAAACCGGTAACGGAACGCGACGAAGAGTTTGACGAACTGAGCGATCAAAAGCTGAAAGATGAAGAGATCACTTTCACCCTCGAATAACCGGAGGCCCTATGTTTGCCGATATGAAAAGTATGGTGATGAAAGCCTGGCATGAACATTACGCCTTACTGGCGATCAACTGTATGAATCTGGAAAGTGCTCACGCAGCTATCCGCGTGGCGGAGAAGAATCGCGCTCCGATCATTCTCAATCTCTATCAGGGGCATCTGGCGCATTTTCCAGCACCCGTCGCGGCGGCAGTGGTTAAAACGCTCGCGGAATCTGCCTCAGTACCGGTCGCTCTGGCGCTTGATCATGGCAAAAATCCGGACTGTATTCGTCAGGCGTTTCGTGCTGGTTTCAGCGGATTAATGATTGATGCTTCTGCTTTTCCCCTGGAGGAAAACGTGCGCCAGACCAGGGCGGTGGTGGAACTCGCCGCCAGCGCGCAGCTCTGCGTGGAAGGCGAACTGGGCCATCTGGCAGATGCGCCGCGTTACGACCAGGCCGCCAATGCAGACCTGATGACGCAACCCACTGATGTGGAAACGTTTATCGCGCAGACAGGCATTGATCTACTGGCCGTCTCGGTAGGCACGGCGCACGGCATGTACGCGCCTGGTGTTGTACCTGCTATTGATTTTCAGCGTCTGGCGGAGATTTTCCACTGCTCGAGCGTGCCTCTGGCATTACATGGCGGTAGCGGTACGCCGTTCGATCAGCTCCAGCTCTGTACGACGCTGGGGGTAGCAAAAATCAACGTGGGGGCGGCCATTTTTGAACGGGGGAAATCCGCGCTCCTGCATACCCTCTGTCACGATATATCCATTGAACTGGTGGACGCGCTGAAAGCTATGGAACTGGCCTTCGAAGAAGCGATTACACCGTATTTACAGGCGAGCGGCTCTATCGGCAAAGCCTGATTCATTTTCTGTCATGGCCTTTATGCCAGTGCAATAACGCACCGGCAGGGCGGACTACACGCTGAAACTGGAGATTTAACATGTTAGTTTCGATGAAAGAATTACTGCAACCTACCCGCCAGCACGGCTTTGCCATTGGCGCATTTAATGTGGCGGATAACTGTTTCCTTCGCGCAGTCGTGGATGAAGCAGAAGCGACAAATACTCCGGCGATTATTGCCATCCATCCCAGCGAACATGATTTTGTGGGCGATGCCTTTTTCGCTCACGTTCGCGAAATTACCCAGCGTAGTCCGGTCCCGTTTGTACTGCACCTCGATCATGGTGCCTCTGTAGAGCATGTTTTGCGTGCGATTCGCTGCGGATTTACCTCAGTAATGATCGACGGTTCGCTGCTGCCGTATGAAGAAAACGTGGCGCTGACCGCAGAAGTGGTTCGCCTCGCTCACGCGGTTGGAGTGTCGGTTGAGGGTGAACTGGGAACCATCGGACAAACAGGAACGTCGGTAGAAGGTGGTGTTTCACAAGTGACCTACACAGATCCGGCGCAGGCCGCCGATTTTATTGCTCGTACAGGTGCCGACACTCTGGCTGTGGCGATTGGTACAGCGCATGGCATCTATCCAAAAGGGATGCAGCCGAAGCTGCAAATGGACATTTTGCGCGACATTGCCGGACGTATTGATATTCCGCTGGTGCTACACGGTGGTTCGGCAAACCCGGACGCGGAGATTGCTGAATCAGTTACGCTCGGCGTCGGCAAAATCAATATCTCCAGCGATATGAAATACGCCTATTTCCAGAAAGTGCGTGAAATTCTCGCTAAAGAGAGCTGGTGGGACCCGAACGTCATCTATCCGGATGCGATTAACGCGGCGCGGGAAGTCATTCGCCAGAAAATGAAACTGTTCGGTTCGATCGGTAAAGCGTCACTGTACTAAGCCAGAAGGGCGGGGCAACCCGCCTTTTACGCAACAAGGAACGAGATATGCACTATCTGGGGTTGGATATTGGTGGGACCAAAATCGCCGCCGTCGTCATGGATGCGCATGGCTGGGAGATTCGCCGTTACCGCTGCCCGACGCAAAAGTCGACATATCAACAATTTGTCTCATGCGTTGTGGCGCTTATCGAGCAGATTAGGCGGGACGTTCAACGACCGATGCTGACAGGGATCGCCTTACCCGGCAGTATCTCGCCACTCACTGGCCTGATTAAAAACGCGAATATTCAGGTGATTAACGGTCATGCGTTACAGGCTGATTTGCAGCAATTGCTTGGGCAACCGGTGGTGATAGCCAATGATGGTAACTGTTTCGCGCTATCAGAAGCTTGCGACGGTGCCGGGCAAGATTATGACGTGGTATTTGGTATTACGCTTGGTTCGGGCTGCGGCGGTGGCATTGCCATCAAGCAACGACCGTTTATAGGGGCCTGGGGAAATGCTGCCGAATGCGGTCATATCACGTTGCCAGGCTATATGGAGCAGGAAGATGGTCCATCAGTCAGTTGCTATTGCGGCAAACACAACTGCGTGGAGTCGTTTGTTTCCGGCAGCGGTTTTAGTGAACGCTATCAACAGATGACTGGTAACTTGCTCACTCCTGCGGCGATTGTCACCCTGGCACAACGTGGTGATGCTTGTGCCATGCAGCAGGTGGCACGTTTTCGCCAACAGCTTGCCCGCACGCTGGCAACCATCGTTAACGTTGTTGACCCTGGCGTGATTGTCATCGGCGGCGGGCTTTCGAATGTGGAACTGCTTATCGCCGATCTGAACACAGAAGTCGCTCCTCTGGTTTTCACCGACCAATTCACCACCCCCATTGTAAAAGCACTGCACGGCGACAGTAGCGGAATGCGTGGCGCTGCCTGGCTTGCTATGCGCAACGGAGAAGCCAATGAAACGTTCACAAATTAATTATGTTATTGATAAAGCACATGCCATTGCGCAGACCTTCCGCGTTTGTTTGCCAGAGTTCGCCTATTTTACGGTGGATGACTGGCTGCAGCTGGAACGGGATAACTGGCAAGAAGTGGTCGACTTACAGCTCGGTTGGGATATCACCGATTTTGGTCGTGGTGATTTCAACCAAACGGGACTAACACTGCTAACGATGCGCAACGGCGCGCTGGGGGCGGCGGCATATCCAAAACCGTATGCTGAGAAAATGTTGCAGATCCAACAAGATCAGCAAACTCCCTGGCATTTTCACACCCACAAAATGGAAGATATCCTCAATCGGGGCGGTGGAGACTTATGCATGCAGTTGGCCTGGGCCAACGAAGCCAATCTCTGTGATGATCAACGAGTCATTACCGTGAGTGTTGATGGTCAGCGGCGTACCATGAAACCTGGTGAAACGCTGGTGCTAAAGCCGGGGCAGGGCATTTGCCTGCCGCCGCGTCTGTATCATCGCTTCTGGGCGGAAAAAGCGTTTGTTCTCGGCTGGGAAATCTCGATGGTAAATGATGACCAACACGATAACTATTTTCTTGAGCCGGGAGGACGTTTTCCGGCGATAGAAGAAGATGAACCGGTGAAATGGTTATTGTGCAGTGAGTATGGAATTTTGCGCTAATAACGGGGAACGCTAGCGCTGATATCCGCTAGCGTCCTTATTTTTACTGCACCGACTCCGTCGACGTAACTTCACCACTGGAAACTACGCCCGCATTCATGGTTTGAGTCACTTGCTGCTTTGCGGCATTCACGGCATGCAATTGCCCGCTAACCGTAGGTTTCAGCGGGATATTGGCCTGAATATTGCCGCTGGCGGTAAGCTGAATATTGCCGTCGCCAGTCAACGGTAATTCAGGCCATCCCCACTGTTGCAAAATATTCACCGGCACACCGCGTCCATTCAGGCTGATATGGGTCTGACGTTGTGGCGTTTGTGAAACACTGGCGGTGGCTTCCAGAATGCCTTTTTCAGTAAATGCACTCAGTTCGCTGATATTCACCGTGCTGCTGTTGGCGGTCAGCGCCAGCGATGGGCGACGAACATCAACACGATTGAATGTCGCGGCGGCGGCATTCAGATTCGCCGAACCACTCCAGACGCCCCATTTATGATCGGTAACCAGCGTCAGGTTGGCACCGTAACCATCGAGCGCGGTGAGCTGCCACGGGAAGTCAGGGTCGATATCAATGATCAGATTGCGGCTGGCGCTAAATCTCTTCAGTTGCAGGCTGTTTAACCAACCGGGTGTCGTTTCCATCCACAACTGTTGCCAGTTTTTTGGCAAGGTATATTCCAGTCCGGCAATTGCCGCATCATCGAGGATCAACATTTTCCCGTCACGCAACCAGTTCCCTGACGTTCTGACCATGCCCCCTTCCCAGCGGCTGGTGAACTGGCGCAGTGCTACGCCCTGCGGGGAAAATTCCGCGTTTATAATCGGATCAAATAAATGCAGCGAGCCATAAATAAACTCGCTGGCGTTCATCGACAGTTTACCTTCCTGTGTCTGCCAGTCATCTTTACTGAAGGTCATGTTGCGCAAGCTGAGATCGAGGTCGGTCACCGCCCAGTCCGGACCTTGCAAACGAGCGTCGATGACTTCCAGGCGACCAATCTGCAACGACGGGACAGAGCGTAATGGCGCAAAGAAGTCGGTTAGCGATTTTTCGCTTTGTAGACGGATATCCGCCATGCGCAGGTTTTCCACTTGCCAGCTGCCGTCAGCGTTACGCTGCGCGTTTCCGGTTAATGTCCCGCGGGCGATGTCGGCACCCAGGTTAGTCAGCGTAACGCGATCGTTATCAATACTGCCTTCAATCAGTACATTGGTGGCAGGAACATCATTGAGCGAAAGCGATCCGGCACTAAACTGAATCTGCGCCTTCGTACCCAGCACTTTACCGGCTTCTGGTGACCAAGGAACCACGCCGCCATTTACCCGCTGCGCGCTCAGTTTCCATTCGCTATTCGGGCTATTAAACGCCATATCACGTAGTTGCAGACGATCGGCTTTGAACGGTAGCGGCGCGGTCTGGTCGGTGAGATTCAGCGTCCCGTTTTCCAGCAGGATGGTATCGACATGGCGTGGTTCGGTCAGTTGCCGACTGCTTAGCGCAATGTCGACACTTTTTGCCACCAGGGTCGCGGGCTGGCCATCACGGCCAAACGTGACGTTCTCCAGCACGATATGAGATGGCGCGGAAAAACGGTGATCCATCGCCCCGAAGGCCAGATGATAGTCGCTATTCTCGGAAACCCATGCGCTGATATGTTCTGCTCCCCAGCGAGTTTGCAGCAGAAAATAGAGGCCAGCGATCACCACTAACAGAGCGATGAGAATGTAGAGAAGCAGCTTCCCAATAAATTTCATGGTCTTCCATCCCGTGAAATGCACATAAGGGAGTTATGCACGATTTACGCGCAATCCTCAAGGCGGGAATGGTGAAAGAGGTGAGACTGCGGCGGTAATTATCTTACCGCCGCCAGTGAATTACTGTTTTTCTGGTGGGAAAATCAGATTCAGCACGATGGCAGTAATACCGCCCGCGGCGATCCCGGAGGAGAGCAGGTTTTTCAGCCATTCAGGGGCAAACTGCAAAATCAGCGGCTGCTGAGACACGCCCAGACCAACCGCCAGCGACAGCGCGATAATCAGAATCGCCCGACGGTTCAGCGGCTCACGAGACACAATGCGCACACCGGAGGCAGCGATGGTGCCAAACATTACAAGCGTTGCGCCGCCCAGAACCGGTTCTGGAATGTGTTGCACAAAACCGCTCACTGCCGGGAACAGACCCAGCACGATCAACATCAGCGCGACGACAAAACCGACATAGCGGCTGGCAACACCGGTTAACTGGATCACCCCGTTGTTCTGCCCGAAGCAGGAGTTCGGGAAGGTATTAAATACCGCCGAGACAAACGAGTTCAGGCCGTTTGCCAGCACGCCGCCTTTCAGGCGTTTCATGTACAGCGGACCGGAAACCGGCTGTTCGGAAACGTCAGAGGTCGCCGTGATATCGCCAATGGTTTCCAGCGAAGTGATCATAAAGACCAGCATCAGCGGCAGCAGCAGACTCCATTCAATGCCAAGACCGTAATAGAGCGGCGTTGGCACCATAATCAGTTCTTGCGTCATCGGTTCGTTGCTTTCTGGCAACATGTCCATAAACCACGCCAGCGCATATCCGGCCGCCATCGCAATCACCAGTGAGGCCACGCGTAAGTAAGGGTTACGTTGACGGTTAAGCAGGATAATTAAGGCTAAGACCACGCCTGCCAGCAGCAGATTTTTCGGTGCGCCGAAGGTGTTATCGCTCATGGCTGCGTAACCGCCGCCAATGGAGGTCAGCCCCACCTGAATTAGCGACAGGCCGATAATCATCACCACAACGCCAGAAACCAGCGGCGTAATAATGCGGCGCGCCAGATGCAGAACGCGGGAGATCACCATCTCGGTACAACTTGCCAGCATCAACGTGCCGAACAAAGCCGCCATCATGGTAGGAACATCAGCACCACCGGTCTTCAGCGCTGTGCCGCCCATAATCAGCGGAGCAACAAAGTTGAAGCTGGTGCCCTGAATAGACAACAACCCGGAGCCAACCGGACCCCAGGCCTTAATTTGAATAATCGATGCCACACCGGAGGCAAACAGCGACATACTAATAATGTGTTGCGTGTCTTGTGCCGGTAAACCCAGCGCCTGGCAGATTAATAGCGCTGGCGTGATCACCGCAACGAACATCGCCAGCAAATGCTGACATGCGGCAAACAGGGTTTGAGGAAGCGGCGGACGATCTTCAAGACGGTAAATCAGTTCGCTGTTTTGAGTCTGCGCAACCGGTTGCGCATTTTCTGACTCGAGGGTGGAAACAGACATCGAAAACAATCCCGTGGTAGCAAAGCGGGCATTTTAGCTGACCGAAAGAGAAAAGCAAACGTTTGCTACATCCTCGTTTAAATATTTAAATGAGATAAATGTACTTTTTTATATAACTTTTAGTTGTTTTCTGCTTAAAATCCATGCCATTTTTCTATTTTCAGCGAAGAATTCGAACCAGGAAAGCATGACTCGATACTCGTCATATTTCGCCTTACTGCAAATGCGCGATGAAGTATGACGAGTATGAAAGAGTGATGCGGACACAAAGGAGTAACTATGTTTCATCTCGATACTTTAGCAACGCTTGTTGCCGCAACGCTGACGTTGCTGCTCGGGCGCAAGTTGGTCCATTCCGTCTCCTTTTTGAAGAAATACACCATACCGGAACCTGTTGCGGGTGGTTTATTAGTGGCGCTGGCGCTGCTGATACTGAAAAAAAGCATGGGCTGGGAAGTCAACTTTGATATGTCCCTGCGCGATCCGTTGATGCTGGCTTTCTTCGCCACCATTGGCCTGAACGCCAACATTGCCAGTTTGCGTGCCGGTGGGCGTGTGGTTGGCATCTTCTTGATTGTGGTTGTTGGCCTGTTGGTGATGCAAAATGCCATTGGCATTGGTATGGCTAGCCTGTTAGGGCTTGATCCGCTGATGGGGCTGTTGGCCGGTTCTATTACGCTTTCCGGCGGTCACGGTACGGGAGCTGCATGGAGTAAATTGTTCATTGAACGTTATGGCTTCACCAATGCGACAGAAGTGGCGATGGCCTGTGCAACGTTCGGTTTGGTGCTGGGCGGCTTGATTGGCGGTCCGGTGGCACGCTATCTGGTGAAACACTCCACCACACCGAACGGTATTCCGGATGACCAGGAAGTTCCGACCGCGTTCGAAAAGCCGGATGTGGGCCGCATGATCACCTCGCTGGTGTTGATTGAAACTATCGCGCTGATTGCTATCTGCCTGACGGTGGGGAAAATTGTTGCGCAACTTTTGGCTGGTACTGCTTTTGAACTACCGACCTTCGTCTGTGTACTATTTGTTGGCGTGATTCTGAGCAACGGTCTGTCAATGATGGGCTTTTACCGCGTCTTTGAGCGAGCGGTATCCGTGCTGGGTAACGTAAGCCTGTCGTTGTTCCTGGCGATGGCGTTGATGGGGCTGAAACTGTGGGAGCTGGCTTCGCTGGCGCTGCCGATGCTGGCGATTCTGGTGGTACAGACCATCTTCATGGCGTTGTATGCCATCTTCGTTACCTGGCGCATGATGGGCAAAAACTACGATGCGGCAGTGCTGGCTGCGGGTCACTGTGGCTTTGGCCTTGGCGCAACGCCAACAGCAATCGCCAACATGCAGGCGATCACTGAACGCTTTGGCCCGTCGCACATGGCGTTCCTGGTAGTGCCGATGGTCGGTGCGTTCTTTATCGATATCGTCAATGCGCTGGTGATTAAGCTGTATTTGATGTTGCCGATTTTTGCCGGTTAACCGATGAAGCGGCGGTATTCTCACCGCCGCCTTTTACGCATTCGAGTAACGTTCCGTCTCCGGCATCCAGCGTTCTATCAGGGCTTTTGCCTGTTGTGGGTAACGTTCGTGAATATGTCGCGCCAGGCGCTGAACTTCCGGGATCATCGCCTGATCGCGCAGTAAATCCGCCACTTTAAATTCAGCATTACCCGTCTGACGCGTACCTAACAGTTCACCCGGTCCGCGAATCTCTAAGTCTTTCTGTGCAATCACAAAACCGTCGTTGCTGTCGCGCAGCACTTGCAGCCGAATTTGCGCGGTTTTGGAGAGCGGCGTTTTGTAGAGCAGCACGCAGTGAGAAGCCACCGCACCACGACCTACACGCCCGCGAAGCTGGTGTAACTGCGCCAGACCCAGACGCTCCGGGTTTTCGATAATCATCAGACTGGCGTTAGGCACATCAACACCGACTTCAATAACGGTAGTGGCAACCAGCAGGTGTAGTTCACCTTGTTTAAACGACGCCATCACCGCCTGTTTATCGGCAGGTTTCATCCGCCCGTGTACCAGGCCGACGTTCAGTTCCGGCAACGCCAGTTTCAACTCTTCCCAGGTTGCTTCCGCCGCCTGCGCTTCCAGCAATTCCGACTCTTCAATCAACGTACAAACCCAGTATGCCTGACGACCTTCAGTTATGCAGGCGTGGCGCACGCGGTCAATAATGTCGGTACGGCGGGTATCAGGAATAGCGACCGTAGTCACTGGCGTGCGTCCTGGCGGCAGCTCATCTATCACCGAGGTATCGAGATCGGCATACGCAGTCATCGCCAGCGTGCGGGGGATGGGCGTGGCGGTCATGATCAACTGATGCGGATGGAAGCCCTGCTGCTGGCCTTTCTCCCATAACGCCAGACGCTGATGCACGCCAAAACGATGCTGTTCGTCGATAATCACCAGCGCCAGACCGTTAAACTGCACCTGTTCCTGGAAGATGGCGTGTGTTCCGACAATCATCTGCACCTGACCGCTGGCGATGGCTTCCTGCTGTGCCAGCCGCGCTTTACCTTTCTGCTTACCGGCGAGCCAGCCCACTTCGATACCGAGCGGTGCAAACCAGTTACGGAAGTTATTGGCGTGCTGTTCGGCGAGTAATTCGGTTGGTGCCATCAATGCCACCTGTTTGCCGTGGGCAATCGCACGCAGCGCGGCGAGGGCGGCGACCAGCGTTTTACCGGAACCTACATCGCCCTGTACCAGGCGCATCATCGGCACATCCAGCGCCATATCGCGCTCGATCTCCGCCGCTACGCGTGCCTGTGCGCCCGTTGGCTTGAACGGTAAGGCGGCGAGGAGTTTATTTTTCAGCGCGTCATTGGCGCTCAGTGGCTGGGCATGAAAACGCTGTGCTCCGGCACGTAAGGCTAACATGCTGAGGTTGTGCGCCAGCAGTTCCTCCAGAATCAGACGGCGTTGTGCCGGATGCTGGCCGGTTTCCAGATCGCTAAGCTGTAGCGTCGGCGGCGGGCGGTGCAAAGTGCGCAACGCTTCCGGTAGCGTCATCATTCCTTGTGACAGTTCCGGCGGCAGGAGTTCTTCAATGGCGCAGGTGTCGAGCAGATCAAGCGCCTGGTCGGTTAATTTACGCAGCGTGGCCTGCTTTACGCCTTCGGTTGTTGGATAAACCGGCGTAAGCGTTTCCTGCAACTCTGGCGTACTGAGATCGCCCTGCACGCGGTATTCCGGGTGGATCATCTCCGCACCATATTTACCGCGCTTTGCTTCTCCATAGGCCAGCACGCGGCGGCCCGTCGCCAGGCTATTTTTCATTGCCGCGTTGAAGTTGAAAAAGCGCATGGTGAGAATGCCGGAACCGTCGCTGATCTGGCAGGTCATCATCCGCCGACCGCCGAAGGAGATATTGCAGTTCAGCACTTCGCCTTCCACCGTGGCATAAACGCCCGGTAGTAGTTCTCCGATGGGGTAGAGATGGGTGCGATCTTCGTAGCGCAGGGGAAGGTGTAAGAGTAGATCCTGCACGGTATGCAGGTTGATTTTCGCCAGCTTGTTACTAAGCGCTGCGCCAACGCCCGTTAGGGAACTGAGCGGGACAGCATCTAACAGGCGACCTTTCATGGCACTTATCCTGCAGCCTGCATGGTAGCCCACCAGTCGGCATCAGCTTCAATTTCGCCCTGCTGATTGACGTGGGGGTAAGGCAGGCCTTTGCGTTTTGCGACTTTCGCCAGCACCGGATAGCCGCCTTCAAACAACAGGCGTTGTTGCTCTGCTTCCGGCAACATGCTGTTTTCACGCAGGTACATGCCCGCATTTTGCCGCTGGCGCTGGGCTTCGTAAAGAATGAGGGCTGAGGCAACGGAAACATTCAGCGATTGCACCATGCCAATCATCGGAATGATGATGTCCCGATCCGCCAGGGCCAACGCTTCCTGCGTGATGCCTGTTTTCTCCTGTCCCATCAAAATACAGGTCGGGCGAGTGTAATCAATTTCGCGGAAATCGACAGCGTTATCAGAAAGATGGGTTGCCAGAATCTGCATGCCCTGGCCTTTCAGATGAGCGACGGCATCGCCAATGGTGCGGTGCGTTTTCACCTGTACCCAGCTGTTACTACCCGCAGCTGCCGAAGCCATGGTGCGCATCCGGCTACCAGGCCAGACAGCATGAACTTCATGTACACCAACGGCATCTGCGGTACGAATAATCGCAGAAACGTTATGAGGTTTGTGGACCTGCTCCATGCAGACGGTCAGATCAGGCTGCCGCCTGGCGAGCATTTCGCAGATACGTGCATAACGTGTTGGGTTCATAAAACATTAATTTCGGTTTCGGGTGACTTTAATCACGTCTGGCATCACGCGGATTTTGCGCATGATATTCGCCAGATGCACACGGTCACGGGCGGTCAGACGAATAAAGGCGCTGTAGACGCGACCATCTTTCTCTTCCGTATTCAAACTTTGAATATTCGAGGTCGTGGTGTTAATTGCCGCTGTCAGGTTTGCCAGCGCGCCCTGATGATTGAACATCTCCACCTTGATTTCGGTGATGAACTCCTGCGCCGTCTCTTTATCCCATTCCACAGCCATAAACTTCTCTGGCTCTTTCTGGTAGCCACGGATGTTACGGCAGGATTCATGGTGGATCACCAGACCTTTACCGGGGCTCACGTGGGCGATAATCGGGTCGCCAGGAATAGGGCGGCAGCATTTCGCAAAGGTGATCAGCACGCCATCGGCACCTTTAATGGGCAGATGTCCGTGACTTTGGGTTGCCGGTGGAATGGAGGCGTCCCCATGTTGCAGATTTTTCGCGACCACCACGCTCATTGCGTTACCAAGGCCGATTTCAGCCAGCAGATCGTCAAGCGTTGCCAGCTTCATGCGGTCCAGCTCGCGCTGAATATTTTCCTGCGGGATTTCATTGAGCTTACGGCTACCACCCAACGCATGGTTGAGCAGACGACGTCCCAGGCTTACAGAATCATCACGCTTGAGGTTTTTCAGCAACTGACGAATTTTGGCGCGCGCTTTCGAGCTGACGACAAAGTTCAGCCACGCGGCATTCGGGCGAGCGCCCGGTGCGGTAATGATTTCAACGGTTTGACCGCTGGTAAGCGGCTGCGACAGCGGGTAAGGCTGACGGTCGACACGCGCGCCCACGCAGGCATGACCGATATCGGTATGCACCGCATAAGCGAAGTCGACGGGCGTTGCACCGGCAGGCAGTTCGACAATGCGCCCTTCCGGTGTGAAAACGTAAATCTCATCCGGGAAGAGATCGGATTTAACGCTCTCGATAAATTCAAACGAGCTACCGGCACTCTGTTGCAGCTCCAGCAGGCTTTGCATCCAGCGCTGGGCGCGGATTTGCGCGGTGGTGCTGGTTTCGCCGTGCTCTTTATAAGCCCAGTGCGCGGCAACACCCATCTCCGCCATCTGATCCATATCTTCGGTACGGATTTGGACCTCAACCGGCACGCCGTGCGGGCCAATCATCGAGGTGTGCAAAGACTGATAGCCGTTCGCTTTTGGAATGGCGATGTAGTCTTTCACGCGACCCGGACGCGGCTTGTACAGGCTATGCATTTGCCCGAGCACGCGATAACAGGTGTCGGAATCATTGACGATCACGCGGAAAGCGTAGATGTCCATGATTGAGTGAAAACGCTGCTCTTTGAGCACCATTTTGCAGTAGATCGAATAAAGATGCTTCTCGCGACCACTGACGCGGCACGGTATTCCCGCTTCCTGCAAACGCCCTTCGATTTCAGAGAGGATTTTTTGGATCATCTCTTTACGGTTGCCGCGTGCGGCTTTCACCACTTCTTTGATTACGCGGTAACGGTTGGGATACAGCGCCTCAAAACCCAGCTCTTCGAGTTCGGTTTTAATGTGGTGGATACCTAAACGGTGCGCCAGCGGGCTGTAAATTTCGAGTGTTTCACGGGCGATGCGGCGACGTTTGTCCGGGCGAAGTGAGCCCAGCGTGCGCATGTTGTGGGTACGGTCGGCAAGTTTGATGAGAATGACGCGGATATCCTGCACCATCGCCATAATCATCTTGCGAAAGTTTTCGGCCTGCGCCTCTTTCTTATCGCGGAACTTGAGCTTATCAAGTTTCGACACCCCCTCTACCAGCTCGGCGACGCTTTTACCAAAAAGCTGTTCCATGTCCTGGTAGGTGGCGGGAGTATCTTCAATCACGTCATGCAGCAGCGCCGCCATCAGCGTTTCATAGTCGAGTTTCATCTCGGCCAGAATGCAGGCAACCGCCACCGGGTGCGTGATATAGGGTTCACCGCTTGAACGTGTTTGCCCCTCGTGAGCATCACGTGCAACGAGATACGCCTGCCGCAGACGCTTGATTTGGTCTTCCGGCAGGTAGGTTTGAATCAGTTGATTCAGGCTTTCAAACAGATACAAGGGCGACCCGCTTTGTGATTAACGACGACCTTCAGCAATAGCGGTAACGGCTTGTAATTCAGCGGCTTCCTGCTCTTGCTGTTCCTGGCGTTCACGAACGTCGAGGATCTGGTTGTTGATCAGACCTTCTTCGATTTCGCGCAGCGCGATTACAGTGGTTTTATCGTTTTCTTCCGGTACCAGCGGATCCTTTCCGCCTACCTGCATCTGACGAGCGCGACGCGCGGCGACCAGTACCAGGTCAAAACGGTTACCAATTTTCTCTACAGCGTCCTGAACAGTTACGCGTGCCATACTTAAAAAGCTCCACAGGTGAAGAAATGACTGGGCATGATACTGAAATCAGGTTCAGTCTGCCAACAATTTGCTGATTAAAGCGTCATGACGCTGCTTTTGGCGGCTCATGCGCAGACGTTCGGCGCGAATAATGGTCTTCAAATCGGTCAACGCGGTATCGAAGTCATCATTCACAATCAGGTAATCATATTCGGCGTAATGGCTCATTTCTGCAACAGCTTGCGCCATACGCTTTGCAATGACCTCTTCGCTGTCCTGACCGCGACCGCGTAGACGGCGGTCCAGTTCAATTTTGGACGGCGGTAAAATAAAGATACTCCGCGCGTGCGGCATCTTCTGGCGAATTTGCTGCGCACCCTGCCAGTCGATATCGAGAAAAACATCGACACCGGTCGCCAGTACTTGCTCAATGGCCTCACGCGAAGTGCCATAGTAATTACCAAAAACTTCTGCGTGTTCGAGGAACGCATCTCTGCTAATCATTTCTTTAAATTCATCATGATTAACAAAGAAATAATGTTCACCGTGGACTTCACCAGGACGCGGTTGGCGTGTGGTGTGTGAAACAGAAACCTGGGTGTCATACAACGGTTGGGTTTTTAATAAAGCCTGAATCAGGCTGGATTTACCCGCGCCACTGGGGGCAGAAACAATATAAAGCGTGCCTTGAGCCATGAGTATCTTTCGTATGTGATTAGCGAAATAAAGCCTACATACGAGCTTATTATACACGGCGCGGGCATGTGACGTAGCCCTTGCTCACACTTTTTGCGCAAAGTTGTTGCGTTTTGCGTAGCTGCTTCCGCATTTGCCTGTCATTCACTGCAATAAAGACGATTCTCAGGAAGCGTCCTCGCAGACTCCGTTTTTGCCACTCGGCTTTGCTTTCATCACGTTGTATATCTGCCTGACTATCTACAGCGGAGGTGATGATGAAAGTATGGATGGCGATATTAATAAGTATCTTGTGCTGGCAATCATCGGCGTGGGCAGTCTGTCCGGCCTGGTCGCCAGCCAGAGCACAGGAAGAAATTTCCCGCCTGCAACAGCAAATAAAACAGTGGGACGATGACTACTGGAAGGAAGGGAAAAGTGAGGTGGAAGACGGTGTTTACGATCAGTTAAGCGCCCGTCTCACGCAGTGGCAACGCTGTTTTGGGAACGAGACTCGCGACGCTATGATGCCGCCTTTAAACGGTGCGGTTATGCATCCGGTTGCCCATACGGGTGTACGCAAAATGGCGGATAAAAACGCATTAAGTCTGTGGATGCGCGAACGTAGCGATCTTTGGGTGCAGCCAAAAGTTGATGGCGTTGCGGTAACCCTGGTTTATCGGGACGGGAAACTGAACAAAGCAATCAGTCGCGGTAATGGCCTGAAAGGCGAGGACTGGACGCAGAAAGTTCGCTTAATTTCCGCTGTGCCGCAAACCGTTAGCGGGCCTTTAGCCAACAGCACGCTTCAGGGGGAAATATTTCTCAAGCGTAAGGGGCATATCCAACAACAAATGGGGGGAATAAATGCCCGCGCAAAAGTTGCTGGCCTGATGATGCGCCAGGGGAATAGCGATACGCTAAACTCACTGGCTGTTTTTGTCTGGGCATGGCCGGATGGACCGCAGTTAATGACCGATCGTTTAAAGGAGCTGGCTACCGCAGGTTTTACTCTAACGCAGACGTATACCCGTGCGGTTAAAAATGCTGATGAGGTTGCGCACGTACGCAATGAGTGGTGGAAAGCAAAATTACCCTTCGTCACCGATGGCGTGGTTGTGCGAGCGGCGAAAGAACCCGAATCCCGTCATTGGCTACCGGGCCAGGCGGAGTGGCTGGTGGCCTGGAAATATCAACCTGTAGCTCAGGTTGCCGAAGTGAAGGCGATTCAGTTTGCGGTGGGTAAGAGCGGTAAAATATCGGTGGTTGCGTCACTCGCACCTGTCATGCTGGATGATAAAAAAGTCCAGCGGGTGAATATTGGTTCCGTCAGGCGCTGGCAGGAGTGGGATATTGCGCCTGGTGATCAGATCCTCGTCAGCCTTGCCGGTCAGGGTATTCCTCGCATTGATGATGTGGTCTGGCGCGGTGCAGAACGTACAAAACCGACACCACCAGAAAACCGCTTTAACTCGTTGACCTGCTACTTTGCTTCTGATGTTTGTCAGGAACAGTTCATTTCACGCTTAGTCTGGCTGGGGTCAAAACAGGTTCTTGGGCTGGATGGCATTGGTGAGGCCGGCTGGCGCGCGCTGCATCAGACTCATCGCTTTGAGCATATCTTTTCCTGGCTTTTATTAACGCCAGAGCAATTACAGAACACGCCGGGGATCGCGAAAAGTAAAAGTGCGCAGTTATGGCATCAATTTAATCTGGCTCGTCAGCAGCCTTTTACTCGCTGGGTGATGGCAATGGGAATACCGCTAACCCGGGCGGCGCTTAATGCCAGTGATGAACGGTCCTGGTCGCAACTTTTATTTAGCACAGAACAGTTCTGGCAGCAGTTGCCGGGGACTGGATCGGGGCGCGCCAGACAGGTTATTGAATGGAAGGAAAATGCGCAAATCAAGAAGCTGGGCAGTTGGCTGGCTGCCCAGCAGATCACAGGTTTTGAACCTTAGTGACCTTCGTGGCTGTAGTAAAAGACCGGTAATCCCAGCTTAAGACGTAGCGCCAGTAAGCGGGCAAAAAAGCCGAATACCAGGGTGGAGATAATCACCACATCATGGTTAGAAACATAATGTTGCAGCGCGATGTACAGCACGGCGGAGGCAAATGAGACACCGGCATACAACTCTTTCTGGAATACCAGTGGGATGCGTTTACAGAACATATCGCGCAAAACGCCGCCAAATACGCCGGTCGTCACAGCTGCGACAACGGCAATGATCGGGCCGTGTCCCATATCCAGTGCAACCTGTGCGCCAATGATAGAAAAGACTACCAGTCCGAGCGCATCGAGCACCAGAAACACTTTGCGCAGGTAAGGCATTACAGGAGCAACGATAGTGGTGAGTACTGCGGCGGTAGCGACAATAATCACATATTCCGGGTGTTTGACCCAGCCGAGCGGATAGTGGCCCAGCAGAATATCGCGCACTGACCCTCCGCCAATTGCGGTGGCGGTCGCAATAATAATTACGCCAAATGTATCCATGCGCCGTCGTCCGGCCGCCAGCGCCCCCGTCATGGCTTCGGCAGTAATGCCAACCAAATACAAAATGTGTAACAGCATGGTTCTCTCCCTAAAAATCTGTCTGGCAGGGTAGCGATTTGTGCGTATTGTCACGATTGAGATTTTTTAAGGTGAGAGGAAATTGATAACTTTTAGTTATGTGAAATCGCTATTTTCTGTAGCGTAGATGTATTCTTCTGACTTCTTGTCTGAGAAAATGCATAAGAAAAAATAGGTTAAAATTGAGGGTGGAAAAGAAAGGTGCAATGTTTAGCCATTGTGTTCACCGCACCTGGACTTTGGCTTACGCATCGGGTATCTCAATCAACAAAAAGAGTTTTTAGTTTCTGCTATTTCTTCTCTGTAATTTTTACACTGTTTTCCAACTGCTTGATGCTGACCTGCGGGGTCGGCAACTCTTCAGGCATGGTTCCGCCAAGTTCCTGAATGGTTTGCCTCACCTTGCTACCCACGTCAAAGTGTGTGGTATTAGCTTGCTGTTTTGAATTCACGCCATCCCGCTTGAGTTTTTCTTCTGTTTGGGTAGCTCGAAAGAGATTAGCCGCCAGTTCTGTTGAACCCATATGATCCAGGATCTTCTGACTCTTTTTCAGCCCCTTCCGCTGATGGATGGCTTTCTGATCTAATCCACCATACAGTCCCCGGTAACCATGATTCTGAAATATGGCGAAATCGGTAGCTGTCGCTACCCCAGCTTGCTGCGCTGCCTCAACTAATTGTTTGTTATGTTCTTTCAACTCATTTCTCAGAAAAAGACGCTTTTCGTCTTCACGAAGTTGCCTGAAAGCTTCATCGTCAGCCAGCTCCTGCCGTCGGGTCTGGATAGCAAAATAAGTTTGCCCTGCCGCAATAACCGGTTTCGCAGGGTCGCCGTTTTGTACTACCAGGTAACAGGCATAGCGGGAGAGATGAACATCTTCAAGTTCTCGTTGAGCCCCTGAACCTAATACAACCATTTTGGTGGTTTCAACGAAATGGTCAGATGCAGCTTGATTGCTGGCTTCGCACGCTTGAGTCGCGCGGGCCAGTACCTTTTGAAAATTGCGCCAGTCCCGATAATCCAGTAACGGAGCCAATTCTCTCGCTGACCAAAATTCTTGCCCTTCAGTGCCATAATGCCGTATTTCTTCAAAAGGTTGATGATGTTCGTTCATTGCCCACTCCATGTGATATCGATTGCAAGGAAAGTAAGTTTACAACTGTGTTTATATACAGTTGTGAGTATCTCACGTTCTCACTGCGCTGGGCAAAAAAACATCGCAAAATCTGGAGCAGGCACGCAAAACAGAATTGAATGTTGCGGGGAGGAAAAATGCCGCTCTGTTTGAGTGGGCGGCATTTGTGAAGGCTGAAAAGGAAGAATTGGCGTTACGAGTTATTCAATGTTCTGAATCTGCTCGCGCATCTGCTCAATCAACACTTTCAGCTCAATCGCGGAGTTTGTCACTTCGGCATTGATAGACTTCGAAGCAAGAGTGTTCGACTCGCGGTTGAACTCCTGCATCATAAAGTCCAGACGACGGCCAACCGCTTCTTTTTTCTTCAGAATGTTGTAGGTCTCTTTGACATGCGCTTCGAGGCGATCCAGTTCTTCGGCAACGTCAATTCGTTGTGCCAGCAGAACCAACTCCTGCTCCAGACGGTTGTTTTCCAGTTGCACCTGAGCATCTTCCAGCTTCGCGACCAGACGCTCACGCTGCCATTGCAGGATTTCCGGCATATGGGCGCGGACTTTGACCACTTCGGCGCTGACGCCTTCCAGACGCTGCTCAATCAACACTTTCAGCGCCTGACCTTCGGTTTCACGTGCGATGATAAAGTCGTCCAGCGTACCATCCAACGCCGCGAGAATTTCAGCGGCAATCGCGTCGAGATCCTGCTCCTGGGCTGCCATCACGCCCGGCCAGCGTAGAATATCAACCGGATTGATTTCCCCTTCGTCACTCTGCATTTTTACCCAGTTCGCGGCAGTTACCAGCTGTTTAGCCAGTTTTTCGTTGAGGATCAGCTCACCTTGCGCGCTAACATCTGGCTCATAGCGCAGGGTACATTCCACTTTACCGCGCGTCAGGCGAGAACGAATACGCTCACGAACGACAGGTTCAAGGCTACGGAACTGCTCCGGCAGACGAAAGTAAGTTTCCAGATAACGCTGGTTTACCGAGCGCATTTCCCAGGTTGCGCTCCCCCATTCACCCTTGATTTCACGCCGGGCGTAGGCGGTCATACTGCGGATCATAGACGTTCCTGTTTATAAAAGGAGAGGTGGAAGGATTATAGCCATCGATGCCTTGTCAGGATAGGAATAACCGCCGGAAGTCCGTATAATGCGCAGCCACATTTGTTTCAAGCCGGAGATTTCAATATGCGTCCAGCAGGCCGTAGCAATAATCAGGTGCGTCCCGTTACCCTGACTCGTAACTATACAAAACATGCAGAAGGCTCGGTGCTGGTCGAATTTGGCGATACCAAAGTATTGTGTACCGCCTCTATTGAAGAAGGCGTGCCGCGCTTCCTGAAAGGTCAGGGCCAGGGCTGGATCACCGCAGAGTACGGCATGCTGCCACGTTCTACCCACACCCGTAACGCGCGTGAAGCAGCGAAAGGTAAGCAGGGTGGGCGCACAATGGAAATCCAGCGTCTGATCGCCCGTGCTCTTCGCGCAGCAGTAGATTTGAAAGCGCTGGGTGAGTTCACTATTACGCTGGACTGCGACGTGCTTCAGGCTGATGGTGGCACGCGTACCGCTTCGATTACGGGTGCCTGCGTGGCGCTGGCAGATGCGTTACAGAAGCTGGTGGAAAACGGCAAGCTGAAAACCAACCCGATGAAAGGGATGGTAGCCGCGGTTTCTGTCGGGATTGTGAACGGCGAAGCGGTTTGCGATCTGGAATACGTTGAAGACTCTGCCGCAGAGACCGACATGAACGTAGTGATGACCGAAGACGGGCGCATCATTGAAGTGCAGGGGACGGCAGAAGGCGAGCCGTTCACCCATGAAGAGCTGCTCACCTTGTTGGCGCTGGCCCGAGGGGGAATCGAATCCATTGTAGCGACGCAGAAGGCGGCGCTGGCAAACTGATTTTTAAGGCGACTGATGAGTCGCCTTTTTTTTGTCTGTAGAAAAGTAAGATGAGGAGCGAAGGCATGAAACTATATCAGCGCCAGTTTATTGAATTTGCGCTTAGCAAGCAGGTGTTAAAGTTTGGCGAGTTTACGCTGAAATCCGGGCGCAAAAGCCCCTATTTCTTCAACGCCGGGCTGTTTAATACCGGGCGCGATCTGGCACTGTTAGGCCGTTTTTACGCTGAAGCATTGGTGGATTCCGGCATTGAGTTCGATCTGCTGTTTGGCCCTGCTTACAAAGGGATCCCGATTGCCACCACAACTGCCGTGGCGATGGCGGAGCATCATGACCTGGACCTGCCGTACTGCTTTAACCGCAAAGAAGCAAAAGACCACGGTGAAGGCGGCAATCTGGTTGGTAGCGCGTTACAAGGACGCGTAATGCTGGTGGATGATGTGATCACCGCCGGAACGGCGATTCGCGAGTCGATGGAAATTATTCAGGCCAATGGCGCGACGCTTGCTGGCGTATTGATTTCGCTCGATCGTCAGGAACGGGGGCGCGGCGAGATTTCGGCAATTCAGGAAGTTGAGCGTGATTACAACTGCAAAGTGATCTCTATCATCACCCTGAAAGACCTGATTGCTTACCTCGAAGAGAAGCCAGAAATGGCGGAACATCTGGCGGCGGTTAAGGCCTACCGCGAAGAGTTTGGCGTTTAAAGAAACTCGCCGGATGAAAAGTCATCCGGCGTCATATTACTGCAACTGTGCAGCAATTAGCGGCCAGCGGGCGTCAAAGTCATCCGTCGGGCGGTATTTAAACTCGCTGCGGACAAAGCGTGACAGCATACCTTCACAGAAGGCCAGGATCTGGCTTGCCAGCAGGGTTTCA
Source organism: Escherichia sp. WS568 (assembly GCF_046486085.1). NCBI lineage: Bacteria > Pseudomonadati > Pseudomonadota > Gammaproteobacteria > Enterobacterales > Enterobacteriaceae > Escherichia > Escherichia sp. WS568. Next base: position 37,178 of record NZ_JBJQMC010000026.1, on the reverse strand, counting down.
TCCGTCGCGTAGCCTTCGCCCTCACGCATTCTCTTTTCACGCAATACCTGACGCAACTGCGCTTCAATACGCTCGAATAGCTGGTTGATGCGCCCTTGCAGGCGATCCTGTTCAAACATTAGTGCATGACCAGTGAGGATGCGGGTCAGGCCAGGATTACGCTCACCAAAACCGAGAAGCAGCAACACAATCAGACGCAGGCGCGCTGTGGTGTCTTTCTCATCTTTCAGAATCAGATTGATGCGAGTAATCAGGCTATCTTCGATAAACTCAATCAGGCTATCGAACATGCGGGTCTTACTGGGGAAGTGGCGATACAGTGCCGCTTCGGAAACGCCGACAGAGGCGGCCAGTTTTGCCGTCGTGATACGTTGGCTTCCATCGCTGGATTCCAGCATCAGCGCCAGAGACTGAAGTATTTCCTCGCGACGGTTCCTTTTCGCAGTTTGTTTTTCTGCCATGTTACAAAATACCCCTGAAAATAAGCACTTGCCAGGCGGCACCCACGCTATGACCGCAAACGAAATGTTTGCGGCTATGTTATGACGTTATTCGGATGCGTATGTGTTACTGACGACCAGAGTGACCAAAGCCGCCTTCACCGCGGTCGGTGGCGTCGAAATCTTCCACCAGATTAAATTCAGCCTGTACTACCGGAACAAAAATCATCTGGGCGATGCGTTCGCCAGGTTGAATGGTGAAGCTGTCCTGACCACGGTTCCATACGGAAATCATCAACTGGCCCTGATAGTCAGAATCGATCAATCCTACCAGGTTACCAAGCACGATACCGTGCTTATGTCCCAATCCGGAGCGCGGCAGCATCATTGCCGCCAGTGAAGGATCGGCAATATGAATCGCCAGCCCGGTCGGAACCAGCGTAGTGTCACCCGGAGCCAGTTCTACGGCGTCGTCGAGACAGGCACGCAGGTCAAGTCCGGCAGAGCCAGAGGTGGCATAAGTCGGGAGCGGAAATTCCTTCCCAACGCGCGGGTCCAGAATCTTAACGTCGATTTTTTTCATCATAACGGGTCACGATCTCGTCGAGTAATAATTGGCCAAGGAGCTCTTTGCGCTCAAGCGGTAAGACTTTATCTCCGTCCTGCCAGAAAAGGTGTAATGCGTTGTTGTCGCTGTTAAATCCTTGAGTTGGCTGGGAAACATCGTTCGCGCAGATCAGATCAAGGTTTTTACGGATACGTTTTTGCCGGGCGTATTCTTCCACATTATTTGTTTCGGCGGCAAATCCAACGACGTAGGGTCGATGGTCTTTTAGTGCGGCAACGCCTGCGACGATATCGGGGTTTTTAACCATTTTTATTGTTAATTCATCACCCTGCGTGGCCTGCTTTTTGATTTTTTCTGGGGCCACGGTAGCTGCGCGATAATCCGCCACGGCGGCGCAACCGATAAAAATATTTTGCTGCTGTACAGAAGCATTCACGGCGGCTTCCATTTCCAGCGCGGTCATCACATCAACACGGTTAACAAACGGTGGCGTCGGTAGTGAAACCGGACCTGATACCAGCGTGACGTTCGCGCCACGACGGGCTGCGGCGGCGGCGATAGCAAAACCCATCTTGCCGGAGCTGTGATTAGAGATATAACGCACGGGATCGAGCGGTTCACGCGTCGGACCGGCGGTAATCATAATGTTCAGATGTTTCAGGTCGTTGACGGGCGAAAAATGCGCTACCGCCATATCCACAATGGTTAACGGATCGAGCATTCGCCCTGGGCCGATATCACCACAAGCCTGACTGCCGCTGTCTGGCCCCCAGATGAGCAAACCACGCGAGGCAAGCACCTCTAAATTATGCTGGGTGGCGGCGGCACGGTACATCTGCTGGTTCATGGCGGGGAGCACGGCTACAGGCGCAGGTGTAGCCAGACAAATCGTCGATACCAGGTCATTCGCCATTCCGGCAGCAACACGGGCAATTAAATCTGCCGTGGCAGGGGCGAGAATCACTAAATCAGCCCATTTACCCAGCTCAATATGGCCCATAGCGGCTTCGGCTGCCGGGTCCAGCAGACTGTCGGAAACGGGATAACCAGAAACCGCCTGCAAGCTAAGTGGGGTGATAAAGGCTTTTGCCGCTTCGGTCATGGCTACGCGGACGTCGGCCCCGCGATCGCGCAAACGACGCACCAGTTCAGGGGTTTTATAGGCAGCAATACCGCCGCTGACGCCGAGAACGATTTTTTTACCGGCCAGGCTCATGATGATTTTTCCTGTTGGGTGACACCAGAAGTTGGCGATTTTATCACAATACTTTTGTTGTCGTGCCTTCACCTGAGAATCACTTTGCGAGGCGCTTTCCAGGATTGAAAACTGGCCGTCGATTTAACGGAACGGCTATGACAGGATGCGAGCACCACAAAGGAGGTGAAGGTGAAAAACAATGCACAGCTGTTGATGCCGCGCGAAAAAATGCTGAAGTTTGGTATTAGCGCCTTAACGGATGTCGAGCTGCTGGCGCTATTTCTGCGTACCGGAACGCGCGGTAAAGATGTATTAACCCTGGCAAAAGAGATGCTGGAGAATTTCGGCTCTCTTTATGGCTTGTTAACCTCTGAATATGAACAGTTTAGTGGCGTTCATGGAATTGGCGTGGCGAAATTCGCCCAGTTAAAGGGGATTGCCGAACTGGCGCGGCGTTACTACAACGTGCGGATGCGTGAAGAAAGCCCTTTACTCAGCCCGGAGATGACGCGGGAATTTTTACAAAGCCAGCTTACGGGCGAGGAGCGGGAGATCTTTATGGTGATCTTTCTCGACTCACAACACCGGGTTATAACGCATAGCCGTCTTTTTTCCGGCACGCTAAACCATGTTGAAGTCCATCCTCGGGAAATTATCCGCGAAGCGATAAAAATAAATGCCTCGGCGCTGATCCTTGCACATAATCACCCTTCGGGTTGTGCTGAACCCAGTAAAGCGGATAAACTCATTACTGAACGGATAATAAAGAGTTGTCAGTTCATGGATTTACGCGTGCTCGACCATATCGTGATTGGGCGTGGAGAGTATGTTTCTTTTGCCGAACGCGGCTGGATTTAACCCGCTATGCGCGATCCTTCGGGATCTTTGTCTGTTCGGGACTTGAGCACATCGCTGAGTCAGCGTATACTACGCCACCTTTGAGAATCTCGGGTTTGGCATTTGGGCCTGGCAATCGAGAGTTCACATAGAACTGCGATGACCGGGCTGTAAAGCCTGACGAGGCGCCAATACCCCATACGAAGCTCGAGCTAATTTGATTTTTGGAGAATAGACATGTCCCGAGTCTGCCAAGTTACTGGCAAGCGTCCGGTGACCGGTAACAACCGTTCCCACGCACTGAACGCGACTAAACGCCGTTTCCTGCCGAACCTGCACTCTCACCGTTTCTGGGTTGAGAGCGAGAAGCGTTTTGTCACCCTGCGCGTATCTGCTAAAGGTATGCGTGTAATCGATAAAAAAGGCATCGATACAGTTCTGGCTGAACTGCGTGCCCGTGGCGAAAAGTACTAAGTACTTAGAGGAAATAAATCATGGCTAAAGGTATTCGTGAGAAAATCAAGCTGGTTTCTTCTGCTGGTACTGGTCACTTCTATACCACTACGAAGAACAAACGTACTAAGCCGGAAAAACTGGAACTGAAAAAATTCGATCCAGTTGTTCGCCAGCACGTGATCTACAAAGAAGCGAAAATCAAATAATTTTTGCTTTGATGTAACGAAAAACCTCGCCCCGGCGGGGTTTTTTGTTATCTGCCTGCCCCCATATTGACTGCATCTGTTCATTCCTGGAGATGCTATGCCTGAATTACCCGAAGTTGAAACCAGCCGCCGCGGCATAGAACCGCATCTCGTTGGTGCAACCATTCTTCATGCGGTGGTGCGCAACGGACGCTTGCGCTGGCCGGTTTCAGAAGAGATCTACCGTTTAAGCGACCAACCAGTGCTTAGCGTGCAGCGGCGGGCTAAATATCTGCTGCTGGAGCTGCCTGAGGGCTGGATTATCATTCATTTGGGGATGTCTGGCAGCCTGCGCATCCTTCCAGAAGAACTTCCCCCTGAAAAGCATGACCATGTTGATTTGGTGATGAGCAACGGTAAAGTGCTGCGCTACACCGATCCGCGCCGCTTTGGTGCCTGGCTGTGGACCAAAGAGCTGGAAGGGCACAACGTGCTGGCCCATCTTGGACCGGAGCCGCTTAGCGACGATTTCAACGGTGAGTACCTGCATCAGAAGTGCGCGAAGAAAAAAACGGCGATTAAACCATGGCTGATGGATAACAAGCTGGTGGTAGGCGTAGGGAATATCTATGCCAGCGAATCTCTGTTTGCTGCGGGGATCCATCCGGATCGGCTGGCGTCATCACTGTCGCTGGCAGAGTGTGAATTGTTAGCTCGGGTGATTAAAGCGGTGTTGCTGCGTTCGATTGAGCAGGGTGGTACAACGCTGAAAGATTTTCTGCAAAGTGATGGTAAACCGGGCTATTTCGCGCAGGAATTGCAGGTTTACGGGCGAAAAGGCGAGCCGTGTCGGGTGTGCGGTACGCCGATTGTGGCGACTAAACATGCGCAGCGGGCAACGTTTTATTGTCGGCAGTGCCAGAAGTAATTGATGCGAGCCGGATGGCATACCATCCGGCATAAACGCTACGCTAACTTCGCCATCAGCGCCTGATGGACATTCTCCGGCAGGAAATGGGTGACATCGCCCTGATGGCGCGCCACCTCTTTCACCAACGATGAAGAGATAAACGACCACTCTTTCGACGGCATCAGAAACACACTTTCCAGTTCCGGCATTAAGTGGCGATTCATATGCGCCAGCTGCATTTCATATTCAAAATCCGCCACCGCACGCAGGCCACGAATCAGCACCGTAGCGTGTTGATTACGGGCGAAGTTCGCCATCAAATCACTAAACCCGACCACTTCCACGTTCCCCAGATGCGCGGTTGCCTGCTGTGCCAGCGCCACACGCTCTTCCAGGGTAAACATCGGTTTTTTACTGGGACTAGCGGCAATCGCCAGAATAACGTGATCGAACATTTGCGTGGCGCGCGTCACGATATCGATATGACCATTGGTAATGGGATCGAAAGTACCCGGATAAATCGCCCGTTTTTGCATAACAACCTCAATGCGTTTTCGGTGGCAGGTAAGGTTCCAGCAGTTGAAGCAGACGCTGTAGTGCGCCCTGGTTTTGATACAGCACTTCAACGGCATGACGGCCATAGAAACTACGGTAATCGGCGTCGGTGAGTAAAGAGGAAACCTCTTTTGCAAGCGTAGTGGCATCGGTAACGGTAATCAGCCCGCTTGCCTGCTCCAGCCGCGCGCAAATGTCTTTAAAGTTAAACGTATGCGGCCCCATCAATACCGGAATAGCGTGTGCGGCCGCTTCCAGCGGATTATGCCCACCACGTTCAACCAGTGAACCGCCAACAAAGGCGAGATCGGCAATGCCGTACAGTAACATCAACTCGCCCATCGTATCGCCAACCACAACCTGCGTGCTGGTGGAGGGGACTTCCCCTGAAGATCGTGTGATATAGCTTAGTCCAGCCTGGCGGACAAGGTTAATCGCATCCGGGAAGCGTTCCGGATGACGGGGTACCAGGATGAGCAATAAATTCGGGAATTGCTGTAACAATGCCTGATGTGCGGCGATCACCACACTCTCTTCGCCTTCGTGAGTGCTGGTGGCAATCCATACCGGGCGGTGTGGTGCCCACTGGCGGCGCAGCGTCACTGCTTTAGCAGCCAGTTGCGGCGTTACAGAAATATCGAATTTCAGGCTACCGGTGACGGTCACCTGATTATTTTTTGCGCCCAGTGATACAAAACGTGCACCATCTTCTTCATTTTGCGCAGCAATCAGCGTAATACGACGCAGCAAGCGACGGACGAATTTACCCAGTTTGGCATAACCTGCGGCCGAGCGGGCAGAGAGTCTCGCGTTAGCGATCACCAGCGGAATTTTACGTTTATGTAGCGCCGCAATCAGGTTAGGCCATAGTTCGGTTTCCATAATCAACACCAGTTTAGGGTCGACTTTATTCAGGAAACGATTAAGCGCATCGGGCAGGTCGTACGGCAGATAAACGTGCTGAACATCCTTCCCGAAAGCCGATTGTACGCGCTCCGAACCGGTTGGCGTCATGGTTGTAACGGTAATCGGTAAATCAGGATAACGATGGCGCAGCGCGCGCACCAACGGGATCGCCGCCAGAGTTTCACCGACGGAGACGGAGTGCAGCATAATGCCGCCTGGTTTTAGCGGATGGCGGTAAAAACCGTAACGTTCACCCCAGCGTTTTCGATAGGCCGGAGCCTTACGTCCGCGCACCCAGAGCCGTATCCAGATCAGCGGCTGAATAAGGTAGAGAAGGGCGGTGTAAAGCAATTCGAGCATAGTAAATAGCTGACTTATGGATGTGCTGGGGATTCTATGTATTTAGCTGTGGCTTTACCATTACTTTTCCCGTTTTTGACTTAAATAGCAATTTACCCGCCAATTCTTGCTGAACATCTATACTTTTTTTGTATTTTTATGCGATTCATTGATTTCTGCAGTACGTGCAGGAAGGAATCGCAGAGCAACAGTAAAAGAATATGGTTGCTAATGATTTTATTTGATTGATTTCTTTATTGAAAATCAACAATGTGCTTAAAAATCATTCGGGTCGGATTGCCGCGAAAGAAGTGATACACTAGCGCGTCAATATCAGTGCGGTATCAGTATTCAGGTAGCTGTTGAGCCTGGGGCGGTAGCGTGCTTTTTCTGCTTCACCTTAATCGGATAATCTCAACAAAAAGAGTTACTTGTGGATAAGCCATTTCGAAGAATTTTGCTCATTAAGATGCGTTTTCATGGGGATATGTTATTAACTACTCCCGTCATTAGTTCGCTGAAAAAAAATTACCCTGACGCAAAAATCGATGTGCTGCTTTATCAGGACACCATCCCGATCCTGTCTGAAAATCCAGAGATTAACGCGCTCTACGGCATAAAAAATAAAAAAGCAAAAGCCTCAGAAAAAATTGCCAACTTTTTCCATCTCATCAAGATATTACGTGCCAATAAGTATGACCTTATCGTTAATCTTACCGATCAATGGATGGTTGCTATACTGGTTCGCTTATTAAATGCCCGTGTGAAAATTTCCCAGGATTATCATCATCGGCAGTCTGCTTTTTGGCGTAATAGTTTCACTCATTTGGTGCCGTTGCAGGGTGGAAATGTGGTGGAAAGTAACTTATCCGTGCTGACGCCATTGGGACTTGAATCGTTGGTGAAGCAGACAACCATGAGTTACCCGCCTGCAAGCTGGAAACGTATGCGTCGCGAACTTGATCACGCTGGTGTTGGACAAAATTATGTGGTTATCCAACCTACGGCGCGGCAAATCTTCAAATGCTGGGACAACGCCAAGTTTTCCGCTGTGATTGATGCCTTACATGCTCGTGGTTATGAAGTCGTTCTGACGTCCGGCCCAGATAAAGACGATCTGGCCTGCGTCAATGAAATTGCGCAGGGATGCCAGACGCCACCAGTAACGGCGCTGGCCGGAAAGGTGACCTTCCCGGAACTTGGTGCGTTAATCGATCATGCGCAGCTGTTTATTGGCGTTGATTCCGCACCGGCGCATATTGCCGCTGCAGTTAATACGCCGCTGATATCGCTGTTTGGTGCGACAGACCATATTTTCTGGCGTCCCTGGTCAAATAACATGATTCAATTCTGGGCGGGAGATTACCGGGAAATGCCAACGCGCGATCAGCGTGACCGAAATGAGATGTATCTTTCGGTTATTCCGGCGGCAGATGTCATTGCAGCTGTCGATAAATTACTTCCCTCCTCCACGACAGGTACGTCGTTATGATCGTTGCTTTTTGTTTATATAAATATTTTCCCTTTGGCGGTTTGCAGCGCGATTTTATGCGTATTGCTCAGACAGTTGCCGCCCGAGGTCATCATGTTCGGGTTTATACCCAGTCGTGGGAAGGCGAATGCCCTGATGTATTTGAACTGATCAAAGTGCCGGTTAATTCGCATACCAATCACGGGCGCAATGCGGAATATTTTGCCTGGGTGCAAAAACATTTACGTGAACACCCCGTCGATAGAGTCGTTGGATTTAATAAAATGCCGGGGCTGGACGTTTATTATGCCGCTGATGTTTGTTATGCCGAGAAAGTAGCGCAGGAGAAAGGCTTTTTCTATCGCCTGACGTCACGTTATCGCCATTATGCCGCCTTTGAGCGGGCAACCTTCGAACAGGGCAAGCCGACACAGCTGCTGATGCTGACAGATAAGCAAATCGCCGATTTCCAGAAACATTATCAGACTGAAGCGGAACGTTTTCATATTCTGCCACCGGGGATTTATCCTGATCGTAAATATAGCCAGCAACCAGCGAATAGCCGTGAAATCTTCCGTAAGAAGAATGGAATAACCGAACAACAATATTTATTGTTGCAGGTCGGTTCAGACTTCACGCGTAAAGGTGTCGATCGTTCCATTGAAGCACTTGCTTCGTTACCGGATTCGCTGCGCCACAACACATTACTATATGTTGTTGGGCAGGATAAACCGCGAAAATTTGAGGCGCTGGCAGAAAAACGCGGCGTGCGCAGTAATGTTCACTTCTTCTCGGGGCGCAACGATGTCTCGGAATTAATGGCGGCGGCGGATTTATTACTTCATCCTGCCTACCAGGAAGCGGCGGGAATTGTGTTGCTGGAAGCGATAACTGCAGGATTACCGGTACTAACAACAGCCGTTTGTGGCTATGCGCATTATATTGTCGACGCCAATTGCGGCGAGGCTATTGCTGAGCCATTCCGCCAGGAAACATTGAATGAGATTTTACGCAAAGCGTTAACGCAATCTTCATTGCGCCAGGCCTGGGCGGAAAATGCGCGACATTATGCTGATACACAAGATTTATACAGTCTGCCAGAGAAAGCGGCGGACATCATAACGGGTGGTCTGGATGGTTGAACTTAAAGAGCCGTTTGCCACGTTATGGCGCGGTAAAGATCCTTTTGAGGAAGTTAAAACCTTGCAGGGTGAGGTATTTCGTGAACTGGAAACTCGCCGCACTCTGCGCTTTGAAATGGCGGGCAAAAGCTATTTTCTCAAATGGCATCGCGGCACGACCCTGAAAGAGATAATCAAAAATTTACTCTCATTGCGGATGCCAGTATTAGGCGCAGACCGCGAATGGAATGCGATTCATCGACTGCGGGATGTCGGCGTTGATACTATGTATGGGGTGGCATTCGGCGAAAAAGGCATTAATCCGCTGACCAGAACCTCGTTTATTATTACCGAAGATCTGACACCAACCATCAGTCTGGAAGATTACTGTGCTGACTGGGCGACCAACCCACCAGATGTTCGCGTAAAGCGTATGCTTATTAAGCGTGTCGCGACGATGGTGCGCGATATGCATGCTGCGGGCATTAACCACCGTGACTGTTATATCTGTCATTTCCTGCTGCACTTGCCTTTTTCCGGTAAGGAAGAGGAGTTAAAAATTTCAGTAATTGACCTGCACCGGGCGCAGCTTCGCACGCGCGTTCCATGTCGTTGGCGCGATAAAGATCTTATTGGACTTTATTTTTCTTCGATGAATATTGGCCTGACTCAACGGGATATCTGGCGGTTTATGAAAGTGTATTTTGTCGCCCCGCTTAAAGACATTCTCAAGCAGGAACAAGGGCTGCTGTCGCAAGCAGAAGAAAAAGCCACAAAAATCAGGGAAAGAACGATTCGAAAATCGTTGTAATTTCCGGAGAGAAATATGAGTGCCCACTATTTTAATCCACAAGAGATGATCAATAAGACAATCATCTTCGATGAAAGGCCAGAGGCGTCAGTGGCATCATCATTCCATGTTGCTTATGGCATTGATCAGAACTTTCTTTTTGGTTGTGGTGTTTCAATCACGTCAGTTTTGTTACATAACAACGACGTGAGTTTTGTCTTCCACGTTTTTATTGATGATATCCCTGACGCCGATATCCAGCGTTTATCCCAATTGGCGAAAAGCTATCATACCTGTATCCAGATCCATCTGGTAAATTGTGAACGGCTTAAGGTATTACCGACGACCAAAAATTGGTCTATTGCCATGTATTTCCGTTTTGTAATTGCAGATTACTTTATTGATCAACAAGATAAGATCCTGTACCTGGATGCTGATATCGCCTGTCAGGGAACCTTAAAACCGCTGATAACAATGGATCTTGCCAATAACGTTGCTGCTGTTGTTACTGAACGCGATGCTAACTGGTGGTCGTTACGGGCTCAAAGTCTGCAGTGTAATGAACTTGAAAAGGGTTACTTTAATTCAGGTGTCCTGTTAATTAATACACCTGCGTGGGCGCAGGAGTCCGTTTCTGCTAAAGCGATGTCGATGCTTGCTGATAAAGCCGTCGTTTCCCGTTTAACCTATATGGATCAAGATATACTAAATCTTATCCTGTTAGGGAAAGTTAAATTCATTGATGCTAAATACAATACGCAATTTAGTTTAAATTATGAATTAAAAAAATCATTTATTTGTCCAATTAATGATGAAGCCGTATTAATTCATTATGTCGGCCCGACAAAACCCTGGCATTACTGGGCCGGTTATCCAAGCGCGCAGCCATTTATCAAAGCCAAAGAAGCATCGCCCTGGAAAAATGAACAGTTAATGCGGCCAATTAACTCAAATTATGCTCGTTATTGCGCCAAGCATAATTTTAAACAAAATAAACCAATTAACGGGATAATGAATTATATTTATTATTTTTATTTAAAGATAATAAAATGACATTGAGAAAAGTTAAATGAATGAATTTATAAAAGAACGGTTTTCGTATTTAGCAGATAATAAAAAAGAAAACGTCCCAGAGCTAAATGTTTCCTACGGTATCGATAAGAATTTTTTGTATGGTGCTGGCGTTTCAATTTCTTCCGTTTTGATTAATAATTCAGATATTAATTTTGTCTTTCATGTTTTCACTGATTATGTGGATGATGATTATTTAAAGTCATTTAATGAAACAGCAAAACAATTTAATACCTCAATTATTGTATATTTAATTGACCCAAAATACTTTGCTGATCTGCCGACGTCACAGTTTTGGTCGTACGCGACATACTTCAGGGTATTGTCCTTTGAATATCTGAGTGAAAGTATTTCCACACTGCTGTATCTGGATGCCGATGTCGTTTGTAAAGGAAGTCTGAAACCTCTCACAAAAATTATATTTAAAGATGAGTTTGCTGCGGTTATTCCTGACAATGATAGTACTCAGGCGGCATGTGCAAAACGTCTTAACATTCCCGAAATGAATGGACGTTATTTCAATGCAGGCGTTATCTATGTCAATCTTAAAAAATGGCATGAAGCAAATTTGACACCGTATTTACTCACGCTTTTACGAGGGGAAACTAAATATGGCTCTCTTAAATATTTAGATCAGGATGCGTTGAATATCGCATTTAATATGAATAATATCTACCTCGCGAAGGATTTTGATACTATTTATACCCTGAAAAACGAACTTCATGATCGTAGTCATCGAAAGTATCAGCAAACCATTACCGATAAAACAGTATTGATTCACTATACAGGGATAACTAAACCATGGCATAGCTGGGCTGGATATCCGTCTGCATCATACTTTAATATCGCGCGTGAACAATCTCCCTGGAAGAAATATCCTCTTAAAGAGGCGCGGACTGTTGCAGAAATGCAGAAACAATATAAGCATCTGTTTGCCCATGGTGAGTATATAAAAGGCATAACTTCATTAATTAAGTACAAGCTTAAGAAATAAATTACTCTTATGATTACAAGTATACGTTACCGCGGCTTCTCATTTTATTACAAAAATAATGATAATAAATATAAAGAAATCTTTGATGAAATACTGGCCTATAATTTCAAAACAGTAAAAGTATTACGTAATATTGATGATACCAAAGTATCGTTGATTGATACGAAATATGGTCGCTATGTTTTTAAAGTCTTTGCTCCGAAAACGAAAAGGAATGAACGTTTTTTAAAATCTTTTGTAAAAGGTGACTACTATCAGAATTTGATCGTTGAAACCGATCGTGTCAGAAGTGCAGGTCTTACTTTTCCTAATGATTTTTATTTTCTGGCTGAGCGTAAAATTTTCAATTATGCCAGTGTTTTTATCATGCTTATCGAGTATGTCGAGGGCGTAGAGCTCAATGATATGCCGATTATTCCAGAAGATGTTAAAGCAGAAATTAAGGCTTCAATGGAAAAATTGCATGCCTTAAATATGCTATCGGGCGACCCACACCGGGGTAACTTTATCGTTAGTAAAGATGGTGTCAGGATAATTGACCTATCCGGTAAAAGCTGTACGGCAGAGCGTAAAGCTCGTGATCGTCTGGCCATGGAACGTCACCTGGGTATTGCCAACGAAATAAAAGATTATGGCTACTATTCAGTAATCTACAGAACCAAACTACGCAAATTTATTAAAAAATTAAAAGGCAAAGCGTAAACCACACAGTCAAAACGGAACCAACATGGATTTATTAGCTGAGAGTATTACTGAAGTCGCTGTCTCTGGGGAAATTGCTAACACCGATCGTGTGTTAAATATCGCTTACGGTATTGACCGCAACTTTTTATTTGGTGCAGCAGTATCTATGCAATCAGTTGTTATGCATAACCCGGATCTTGCGGTTAAGTTTCATCTCTTTACTGACTACATTGATGAAGACTATCTACAACGTGTTAATGCTTTTACCAGCAAAAATGCTAACGTTGAAGTAAGAATTTATAAAGTATCCAGTGCCTTTATTGATATCTTCCCCAGCCTGAAACAGTGGTCTTATGCAACATTCTTCCGTTTAGTTGCGTTCCAGTATCTGAGTGAAACTATTGAAAATCTGTTATATATCGATGCTGATGTCATCTGTAAAGGCTCATTAGCTGGATTGCTTGATATTAATTTTGATGGCGATAAATTCGCAGCTGTTATTAAAGATGTGCCTTTTATGCAGGAAAAACCAGCGAAGCGTCTGGCTATAGAGGGGCTTCCAGGGAATTATTTCAACGCCGGTGTAGTATATCTGCAGCTTGAAGCGTGGGCGAAAAATGATTTTATGAATAAAGCCATTGCTATGCTGGCAAGTGACCCGCAGCACACGAAGTATAAATGCCTTGATCAGGATATTTTAAATATTCTGTTCTTTGGTCATTGTATTTTTATTAGCGGCGATTATGATTGCTTTTATGGCATTGACTATGAGTTAAAAAATAAAAGCGATGAAGATTATAAAAAGACCATTACCGATGATACTAAGCTGATTCATTATGTTGGCGTAACGAAGCCCTGGAACGACTGGACGAATTATCCCTGCCAGAAGTATTTTAATGAGGCTTATCAGGCTTCTTGCTGGAATGATGTGGCGTTTATTCCAGCCACGAATGAAAAGCAGTATCAAGTGAAATACCAACATGCAAAGAAAAATGGTGATACGTTTAACGCTTTTATTTACTTCATTAAATTCAAATTAAATAAGTATAAAAGAAAACTATTTAGGCAATAATAAAAATTATGGATGTCTAAGTTACAATAATAATTAAGGATGAGTCCTATCATATTTTATTAGTTCAGGCAAGAGAACACGATGAGCAATGATTACCCTTTAGTATCCATAATAATACCGACGTATAATTCATCTGATTACATTACTGAAACTCTAACGAAATTAGAAAAACAAACTTACCCAAATTTTGAAATTGTTATTGTTAATGATGGTTCTAAAGATAACACATCAAATGTTTTGAGAGAGTATGGGTTAACCCACTCTCGATTAATTATTCTCAATAAAGAAAATGGCGGTGTTTCGTCTGCCAGGAATACAGGTATCCGCAAGGCGCAAGGACAGTTTATATGTTTTATGGATGATGATGATGAGATAGATCCTAACTATCTGCTGAAGATGTATTCCAGACAACATGAGACGGGAGGGGATGCGATTTATTGTGGGCTTTATGGACATCATATAAAAAATGGTGTTACTTACTCACCTATAAATACAGATTTTAATGAAGGGTCTTTACTTTTCGATTTTTTTTATAAAAAGGTCAGATTCCATATAGGGTGCTTGTTTATAAGAAAACAACTCCTGGAAGATAATAATCTTTTTTTTGATGAAGATTTACGACTAGGAGAAGATCTGGATTTTATCTATCGACTGCTAATTACATGCGATATGTATGCGGTTCCATATTATATGTATAAGCATAACTATAGAGAAAATTCCCTAATGAACTCATGTAGAACCATCACTCATTATCGACATGAGTCATTTGCGCACGAAAGAATCTACTCTTCTGTGATGCAGTTATACAAAGGTAACCGGAAAGAAGAAATTCATACATTATTGAGTAAAAATAGAACTTATCATAAAACTCGTTATTTATGGAATGTTCTACTTAATGGCGATTTTGAATTATTAAATCAATTAGTTGAAAGCAATGAAAAAGAATTGAAAGATTGTAATCTTCTTGGCAAGAGAGATAAGAGGCGAGCAAAAATATTAGCATCAAAAAACTATATTCTCTGGAGGATGGTAAGACTGGTAAATAGAAAAAAGAATAAACGTTAGGTCTTGCATTAAATAACCCATCCTCGTAGCATAGGTTGAAATTATATGTCGTTTTGTTGGAAAGAAATTAACTCTGGTGTCAAGTCTTTAATTCTCATATTATGTATGTTGTCTTTAATGACTTTGTCTTTGTGGGATGATGTTGCAACAAAGTTTCTTCATGCAGCTGGAATTATATCTACATTATATTTTCTAGCGACAGCAAAAAAAACAATAACTAATAATCCTACTTTGTTAATTTTTATCTCATTATGTCTTTTGGGTATCGTTAATATCATCTGGTATTCACATTATAAAGTTTCAGGCTCGGTTTATACCAATGCATATCGTGGCCCAATGGAAACTGGAAAAATTGCCTTGTGTAGTGCTTTTATTTTCTTAGTTCTTTTTGCTAAAGATGAGATGAGAACAAAAATAAAATTTGGGAAACTAATTCTGTTCGCATCCCTGGCAACGCAGTTACTTTTTTTTGCGCATGCCATGTGGCAACATTTCTATTTAAACGTAGACCGTGTTGCATTATCAGCTTCCCACGCTACAACAGCAGGCTACATCATCCTTTTCCCTTCTTTACTGGCATCAATTCTCATTTTAAAATGCGACTTTAGACATAAAACAACATTATATACAATTAACTTCATGCTTAGCTTATGTGCTGTCATAGTAACTGAAACGCGTGCAGCCATATTAGTGTTTCCATTCTTTGCGTTAATATTAATCGTAATGGATAGTTATATTAATAAGCGAATTAATTATAAGTTATATTGTTTTATTGCGATTGCATTATTAGCAGGTGTGTTTTCTTTTAAAGATACATTGCTTATGAGAATGAATGACTTAAATAACGATTTAGTTAATTATTCGCATGATAACACCAGAACTTCAGTCGGTGCCCGTCTGGCAATGTATGAAGTTGGTTTAAAAACATATTCTCCAATAGGACAATCACTGGAAAAACGCGCGGAAAAAATACATGAACTAGAAGAGAAAGAGCCTAGATTAAGTGGCGCTTTACCCTTTGTAGATTCTCATTTGCATAACGATCTCATAGATACGTTATCAACGCGTGGTATTCCTGGAGTAGTATTAACAATTTTAGCCTTTTCAGCAATATTCATATATGCCTTAAGAACTGCTAAAGAACCTTATATTTTAATCTTGCTTTTTTCACTACTGGTAGTAGGCCTAAGTGATGTAATACTCTTTTCTAAACCGGTTCCGACTGCTGTGTTTGTCACCATAATATTGCTTTGTGCTTATTTTAAAGCACAATCGGACCAATGTTTATTAGATAAGTAATGAATATGTGAAATAAAATCAGCAAGGAAGCTGATTTTATTTCAAAATTATCTATTAAAGAGTTGTAATTTAAATCATGGCAGCGTTTTCTTCAATGAACCGCTTAACAGCATTTGCTGTCAATTGAGACAACTCATTCCCCGGAGCCCTACAAACCATCTGATTCTTCCCATACCCACCAATTAGTCCCGGATCGGTAGGTCCATAAACCGTGATATTGGGTCTATCCAGTGCCGCCGTTAAATGGCTTAACCCCGTATCCACCGACACTACAAATTTAGCCCCAGCCAGTACGCGGGCAACGCCTTCCAGACTCATCTTCGGCAATACTTCAACATAAGCAAATCCTTCCGCCAGTCGTTTCGCCCGTTCTTCCTCATGCGGCGCGCCCCACGGAAGTTTAATCCGTATTCCTGAATCAGCCAGTAAACCAATCAATTCTCGCCAGTGTTCTTCCGGCCAGTGTTTATCATCTCGGGTTGTTGCATGAAGAAATACGGCATATTCGCCAGCATCTGTAGGCAGGTTCGTCAGGAAATGCTGTGCGATAGCATAATCGCCCTGGGTTTGTGGTTTGCTATAGCCCAGACTTTTGGCAAACAGTTCGCGGGTGCGTTCTACGGCGTGCTGCTGTTTTGCAATATGATGTTTACGATTGTAAAACAGGCTGGCTAACGGTTCGCGAGCGGTTTGCCAGTCCATTCCATGCTTTACGCCATGCGCCAGACGCGTCACCAGCGCTGCGCTTTTTACCAGCCCCTGAGCGTCGATAACTGCGTCATAATTCTCTGCTTGTAGCGTTTCACGAAACGCTTTGCGTTCAGCTTTTATGGGGGCCGAGAACCAGGCTTTACGCCAGCGACGTATTGCCACAGGAATAACTCGCTCAACGGCGGCGTGCCAGGAAGGAATCTGTGTGAACCCTTCTTCCACCACCCAGTCAAACTTAATCCCTGGGATTGCCTGCTGGGCATCAGTGAGTGCGGGCAGCGTATGGAGAACATCGCCCATCGACGATGTTTTAACGATCAGAACCCGCATCCGTCAGGCTTCCTCTTGTAACAATAGCGCGTTGAGTTCTTCCAGTACGCGCTGGGGAGTAATGTCGATCAAGCTCTGGTGATAACCCTCCGCTGCGTCACCTTTACGCACTTTGTGATAGCCGGTAATCAGGCGGATCACGCGTGCTTTATGGGATAGCGGCGGTGTGAAGTCCGGGCTACTCGGACCATACAAGGCAACCAGCGGACGATTGAGCGCCGCCGCAACGTGCATCAGGCCAGAATCGTTAGTGACAATGGCTTTACAGGCTGCAATCAGGATAACCGCTTGATCAAGCTGTGTTTCCCCTGCCAGGTTCCGGCACCATGCCTGCTGCTCAGTATTTAAAGCGGCAAGAATCTCATTGCCCGCTTCATGATCTTTCGCAGAGCCAAACAGAACCACCTGATAACCTTCATCAATCAGCTGCTTTGCCAGCTCCGCATAGTGGTAGTGTGGCCAGCGTTTTGCCGGACCAAACTCCGCTCCGGGGCAAAAGCCAATCATCGGACGTTCTGATGAGAGCGAAAATTGATTACAGGTATATGATTTTTCACCTTCGCTCACCTGCAACTGCGGCCATAACAATGGCTGCGGCAGATCTTGTGCTGTACGCATAATGCCTTTGTCATAGGCCAGCGCCACATAGCGTTCCACCATTAGCGGCCAGGCTTCTTTATCGAGCACGCGTACATCGTTAAGTAAACCGTAGCGCATCTCGCCGCGCCAGCCGGTGCGATGAGGAATACCCGCGAAGAAAGGCACTAATGCGGATTTGAAGGAGTTGGGTAAGACGTAGGCGCGGTCGTAGCGCTTTTCACGCAGACTATGACCCAGTTTGCGGCGTTCGCCGATTTCCAGCGCTCCGTGACCGAGAGGCATAGGGATCGCTTCGTTAACTTCCGGCATCCGCGATAATAATGGACGGCACCATGCCGGTGCCATCACGTCGATTATCGCCTGGGGATAGCGCGCCTGGAGCGTGCGATAGAGACTTTGCGACATCATCATGTCGCCAACCCAAGACGGGCCGATCACCAGTATTTTCATGCAGAGCTCTTATGCGTCACGATTCAGCCAGGCCATGTATTCCGTTACGCCTTCGGCAACGGTTTTGAACGGTTTATCGTAACCCGCCGCGCGCAGATTCGTCAGATCTGCCTGCGTGAACGCCTGGTAGCGGCCTTTCAGTTTATCCGGGAACGGAATGTATTCGATTTGGCCTTTCTTGTGATAAGCAAGTGTAGCATCTGCTACTGCCTGGAAGGATTCCGCACGACCGGTGCCGAGGTTGAAGATGCCGGAAACGCCATTTTCCAGGAACCACAGGTTTACATCTGCCACATCGCCCACATAGACGAAGTCACGTTTGAAGTTCTCGCTACCTTCGAACAGCTTCGGTGATTCACCGTTATTAAGCTGGGTGTTGAGATGGAAAGCGACGCTCGCCATGCTGCCTTTATGGCCTTCACGCGGTCCATAAACGTTGAAATAACGGAAGCCAACAATCTGCGAGTTGGCTTCCGGCAGGATTTGGCGAACATATTCATCAAACAGGAACTTCGAATAACCGTAGACGTTAAGTGGTTTTTCGTACTCGCGGGATTCAATAAAGTCGGAAGTGCGTCCGCCGTAAGTGGCTGCAGAAGAAGCGTACAGCAACGGGATTTCGCGCTCCAGGCAGTAGTGCAGCAGCTCTTTGGAGTATTGATAGTTGTTATCCATCATATACTTGCCGTCCCACTCGGTGGTGGAAGAGCACGCGCCTTCGTGGAAAATCGCTTCGACATCGCCGAACTCTTCGCCAGCCATAATCTGGATCAGGAAGTCTTCCTTATCCATATAGTCCGCGATATCCAGATCCACCAGGTTCACAAACTTGGTGCCGTCTTTCAGGTTATCCACCACCAGAATATCGGTGATGCCTTTGTCATTCAGGGCTTTAACGATGTTGCTGCCGATAAAGCCCGCGCCGCCGGTAACGATGATCATAACTGTAACCTTCGAATTATGGAGTCAGAGACAATCTCAGACACGAATGCTTCTATCATATCACTACACGGCGTTGGCTTCAGCCATTCGCCAAAAGTGAGATTGATGGACGTTATTTATCCTGAATTTTGCAGAAGTGTTAATGCGTCATCTCGTCGCGACCTATAAGTTTGGGTAATATGTGCTGGAATTTGCCCTGTCTGGAGAATCGCAATGCGTGGAGAATTTTATCAGCAGTTAACCAACGATCTGGAAACCGCACGGGCGGAAGGGTTGTTTAAAGAAGAGCGCATTATTACGTCTGCGCAGCAAGCAGATATCACTGTGGCTGATGGAAGCCACGTCATTAACTTTTGTGCCAATAACTATCTCGGACTGGCGAATCATCCGGATCTGATTGCGGCGGCAAAGGCGGGAATGGATTCTCACGGTTTCGGCATGGCTTCGGTGCGTTTTATTTGCGGCACTCAGGACAGTCATAAAGAGCTTGAACAAAAACTGGCGGCCTTCCTGGGGATGGAAGATGCGATTCTCTACTCTTCCTGCTTTGATGCTAACGGTGGCCTGTTCGAAACGCTGTTAGGCGCGGAAGACGCCATTATCTCCGACGCACTGAACCACGCGTCTATTATTGATGGTGTGCGTCTGTGTAAAGCTAAACGCTATCGTTATGCCAACAACGATATGCAGGAGCTGGAAGCACGTCTGAAAGAAGCGCGTGAAGCCGGTGCGCGTCATGTGCTGATTGCCACCGATGGTGTGTTCTCGATGGACGGCGTGATTGCCAACCTGAAAGGTGTTTGCGATCTGGCAGATAAATACGATGCCCTGGTGATGGTAGACGACTCCCACGCGGTCGGTTTTGTCGGTGAAAACGGTCGTGGTTCCCATGAATACTGCGAAGTGATGGGCCGGGTCGATATTATCACCGGCACGCTCGGTAAAGCGCTGGGCGGGGCTTCTGGTGGTTATACCGCGGCGCGCAAAGAAGTGGTTGAGTGGCTGCGCCAGCGTTCTCGTCCGTACCTGTTCTCCAACTCGCTGGCACCGGCCATTGTTGCCGCTTCCATCAAAGTGCTGGAGATGGTTGAAGCGGGTAGCGAGCTGCGTGACCGTCTGTGGGCGAACGCGCGTCAGTTCCGTGAGCAAATGTCGGCGGCGGGCTTTACCCTGGCGGGAGCCGATCACGCCATTATTCCGGTCATGCTTGGCGATGCGGTAGTAGCGCAGAAATTTGCTCGTGAGCTGCAAAAAGAGGGGATTTACGTCACCGGTTTCTTCTATCCGGTCGTTCCGAAAGGTCAGGCGCGTATTCGTACCCAGATGTCTGCGGCGCATACCCCTGAGCAAATTACGCGTGCAGTAGAAGCATTCACGCGTATTGGTAAACAACTGGGCGTTATCGCCTGAGGATGTGAGATGAAAGCGTTATCCAAACTGAAAGCGGAAGAGGGCATCTGGATGACCGACGTTCCTGTACCAGAACTCGGGCATAACGATCTGCTGATTAAAATCCGTAAAACAGCCATCTGCGGGACTGACGTTCACATCTATAACTGGGATGAGTGGTCGCAAAAAACCATCCCGGTGCCGATGGTCGTGGGCCATGAATATGTCGGTGAAGTGGTAGGTATTGGTCAGGAAGTGAAAGGCTTCAAGATTGGCGATCGCGTTTCTGGCGAAGGCCATATCACCTGCGGTCACTGTCGCAACTGTCGTGGCGGTCGTACCCATCTGTGCCGCAACACGATCGGCGTCGGCGTTAACCGTCCGGGCTGCTTTGCCGAGTATCTGGTGATTCCGGCGTTCAACGCTTTCAAAATCCCCGACAATATCTCCGATGATCTGGCTTCCATTTTTGATCCCTTCGGTAACGCCGTGCATACCGCGCTGTCGTTTGATCTGGTGGGCGAGGATGTGCTGGTCTCTGGTGCAGGCCCGATTGGTATTATGGCGGCGGCGGTGGCGAAACACGTTGGTGCACGTAACGTGGTGATTACTGATGTTAACGAATACCGCCTTGAGCTGGCGCGTAAAATGGGTATCACCCGTGCGGTTAACGTCGCGAAAGAAAACCTTAATGATGTGATGACAGAACTGGGCATGACCGAAGGCTTTGATGTCGGTCTGGAAATGTCCGGTGCGCCGCCAGCGTTTCGTACCATGCTCGACACCATGAACCACGGCGGTCGTATTGCGATGCTGGGTATTCCACCGTCCGATATGTCTATCGACTGGACCAAAGTAATCTTTAAAGGCTTGTTCATTAAAGGTATTTACGGTCGTGAGATGTTTGAAACCTGGTACAAGATGACGGCGCTGATTCAGTCTGGCCTCGATCTCTCGCCGATCATTACCCATCGTTTCTCTATCGATGATTTCCAGAAGGGCTTTGACGCTATGCGTTCGGGCCAGTCCGGGAAAGTTATTCTGAGCTGGGATTAACACGAACAAGGGCTGGTATTCCAGCCCTTTTGCCTGAGGAAAATCCGTTAAATATGTAAAATCCTGTCAGTGTAATCAAGATATCGTAATTGCGCTGATCTCTTATATAGCTGCTCTCATTATCTCTCTACCCTGAAGTGACTCTCTCACCGGTAAAAATAATATCTCACAGGCTTAATAGTTTCTTAATACAAAGCCTGTAAAACGTCAGGGTAACTTCAGAGATCGTTGGTAATTTATGATGAACAGCACTAATAAACTAAGTGTTATTATCCCGTTATATAATGCGGGCGATGATTTCAGCGCTTGCATGGAATCTTTAATCGCGCAAACCTGGACTGCTCTGGAAATCATTATTATTAACGATGGTTCAACGGATAATTCTGTTGAAATAGCAAAGCATTACGCAGAAAACTATCCGCACGTTCGTTTGTTGCATCAGGCGAATGCTGGCGCATCGGTGGCGCGTAATCGTGGGATCGAGGTGGCGACGGGCAAATATGTCGCTTTTGTCGATGCTGACGATGAGGTGTATCCCACCATGTACGAAACGCTGATGACCATGGCGTTAGAGGACGACCTCGACGTGGCGCAGTGCAACGCTGATTGGTGTTTTCGTGAAACGGGTGAAACCTGGCAATCCATCCCTACCGATCGCCTTCGCTCAACCGGTGTATTAACCGGTCCGGACTGGCTGCGGATGGGGCTTTCTTCCCGCCGTTGGACACACGTGGTCTGGATGGGGGTTTATCGCCGCGATGTTATTGTTAAAAATAACATTAAATTTATTGCCGGATTACATCATCAGGATATTGTCTGGACAACAGAATTTATGTTTAACGCGCTGCGTGCGCGATATACCGAGCAATCATTATATAAATATTATCTGCATAATACGTCAGTGAGTCGGTTGAACAGACAAGGGAACAAAAACCTTAATTATCAACGTCACTATATTAAGATTACCCGCCTGCTGGAGAAATTAAATCGAAATTATGCCGACAAAATTACGATTTATCCGGAATTTCATCAGCAAATAACCTACGAAGCATTGCGTGTTTGCCATGCGGTGCGCAAAGAGCCGGATATTATTACCCGCCAACGGATGATTGCCGAGATATTTACTTCCGGTATGTATAAGCGCCTGATTACCAATGTGCGCAGCGTGAAGGTGGGTTATCAGGCGTTACTGTGGTCTTTCCGCTTATGGCAATGGCGCGACAAAACGCGGTCGCACCATCGCATTACGCGTAGCGCCTTTAATTTGCGCTAGCGTTAAGCTTCGCCGCTTGAGGCTGTTTGCCCCAGCCTTGCCACTGATGCTGGAAGTAAACGATCAGCGTGCTCTGGCTGATGCTTTCGCTTAATACTTCAAAGAAGCGATTAGCATAAACAGGTTCCAGCGGCTTCTTCGGTTTGCACAGCTTCACGCCACGGAATGGATTACGCGGTGTGTCGGGCACAGTGTTTTTCGGCGGTGTAGACGTATCAACCTGCGGTTCATTCAACAAGCTGCTGGCTTTCACCAGCGTAATGTCTGGCGGCAGGTTATAAACCATCTGTTGTAGCACGCGTACCGTTGAAGGGTGAGGATGTCCAATGGCAATGGTTGAACCGTTGCGACGCGCCAGGTCAATTGCGCGATTGAATTGCACACGGATGTCCGCTTCATTTTGCGAATCGTCGAGGAACACCTTCCGTTTGATCACCTTCACGCCAGTGCCTTGCGCGGCGCGCATCGCCTGGGTATTACCGATGGTTACGCTGTCGAGGAAGTAAAGATTGTAACGCTCCAGCGCCTGCATCACTTTCTGCATACCAAACAGGTTAGAGGTCATCTTGCTGCCCATGTGGTTGTTGATCCCCACGGCATAGGGCACGTTATTGACCGCACTACGAATAATGCGCTCAATTTCGTCGCTGCTCATCTCCGGGCGTAGCGTATTTTTCTCCAGCGGCTGTTTACTCAGTGGTGCCATCGGTAGATGAATCAACACTTCGTGACCGCTGTTATGCGCTTTGGTCGCCATCTCTCTGGCGTGCGGTGAATCGGGTAATACAGCGACGGAGATAGCGGAAGGCATCGCCAGCACCTGGTTTTCGTTGTGCGGGCGATACCCAAAATCATCAATGACGATGGCAAGTTTGCCAGCAATTACGGGGGAGGAGAGCGCCAACAGAGCGGCAAATGCAAGAACGTTACGACGAAATGGAAACAAAACTTATCTTCCCAACCACGGCTGTGGATTGACCGCCTGACCCTGGCGGCGAATTTCGAAATAGAGTGAAGGCCGACCCTGACCGCCACTGCTGCCCACCAGTGCAATTGGCTGGCCCGCGCGAACCTGCGAACCAACGCTCACCAGTGCGCTCTGATTATAGCCGTAAAGACTCATGTCGCCTTTACCGTGCTCAACCACCACCACCAGACCGTAGCCTTGCAGCCAGTCAGCCAGAATCACCCGGCCGTCGGCAATCGCTTTAACTTCAGTACCTTCAGAGGCACCAATCACCATCC
Source organism: Escherichia sp. WS568 (assembly GCF_046486085.1). NCBI lineage: Bacteria > Pseudomonadati > Pseudomonadota > Gammaproteobacteria > Enterobacterales > Enterobacteriaceae > Escherichia > Escherichia sp. WS568. The sequence continues at coordinate 13,221 of NZ_JBJQMC010000026.1, read as the reverse complement.
CTTTCCAGCGTAATTCACCCTGTAGCTGTTCGCCATAGCGATGCAGCGTTGGCCCGCGAACTGGCCAGAATGCCTGACCGCGCGGTGCGCCCAGACCACCGGTACGGGACATCAGCGATTTTTCGCTTTCGGTCGGCTTGTAGGTGGTGCCTTTGCGCGTCGCTTCTTTCTGGCGGTCGCGAACCGCCTGGGCTTCGCGCGCTTCACGTTCAGCACGCGCTTTCGCCGCAGCTTCCGCACGGGCAATGCTGTTACGCAGGCGGGATTCGTTGGCGCGCAGCTCGCTCAACTGTTGCTGACCTTGCTGGATGGAAGACTCCAGCCCTGCCAGCGTCTTTTTACGCTCGCTCAACGCCTGGGTCAGCTTCGCCTGTTGGGCGCGCTGCTCATATAAAAGCGTTTGTTGCTCGCTCTGTTTCTCTTCCAGTTCGGCACGCTGCATAGCGACTTCTTCACGCGTTTGTTTCAACTGAGCAATGGTTTCTTGTCGCGCCTGGTTGAGATAGCCGAAATAAGCCTGTAACCGCTGCCCACGCTGGCTTTCTTCACCGCTGAGAATCAGCTGAATACCGGTATGTTCACCCTGACGAAACGCGGCATCCAGTTGCGCGGCGAGGCTGCGCTCCTGGGCGGCTTTTTGCTGCTCCAGTTTGGCAATCGACGCGTTCATCTCATCAATCTGTTTATTCAGTTGATTAAGCGTGTTTTGCGTTTCGCGCAGTTTACGGGTGGCTTCAGAGATCGCTTCTTCCTGCTTTTTCAATTGTGCGAGCAGGCTTGCGCGTTGTTGTTGCTTTTGGCGTACCGCGCGCTCTTTCGCGGCGATGTCAGCCTGAATGGATTTGAGTTGGTCACGCTCATCCGCGTGGGCGGAAAAGGCGCACAACAATACGCCAGCGCTCAGAACGCTGGCGTAGATGATGGGCCTGATTGCAAACCTGCGCGGTTTCACGGCCCGTGTCATGGTATTAATCGCCTTTCCCCTCATGGGGAGGGATTATTCCACGATGAACAGCGGCTTACCAGTCATCTCTTGCGGGATTTCCATACCCATCAGCGACAACATGGTCGGCGCGATGTCAGAAAGTTTGCCGCCTTCAACCGCTTTCACGTTCTTATCACCAACGTAAATCAGCGGAACTGGCAGGTTGGTGTGTGCTGTGTGCGCCTGACCCGTTGCCGGATCGCGCATCTGTTCAGCGTTACCGTGGTCAGCGGTGATCAGCAGTTGTCCACCCACGGACTCAACCGCTTTCGCGACTTCTTCCACGCAGTGATCCAGCGCTTCAACCGCTTTAACCGCCGCTTCCATCACCCCGGTGTGACCTACCATGTCGCCGTTCGGATAGTTACAGATAATGGTGTCGTATTTGCCGCTCTTGATTGCCGCAACCAGTTTTTCGGTCAGCTCTGCGGAGCTCATTTCCGGTTGCAGATCGTAGGTAGCCACTTTCGGTGAGTTGATCAGAATGCGATCTTCGCCTTTGAACGACTCTTCTACGCCACCGTTGAAGAAGAAAGTAACGTGGGCATATTTTTCGGTTTCGGAAATACGCAGCTGAGTTTTGTCGTTTTTCGCCATCCACTCGCCGAAGGTGTTAACCAGGGAAGCGGGTGGGTAAGCAACCGCAGTTTTGATGTCGGCAGCGTATTCGGTCAGCATCACGAAATCGACGTTAACCACTTTCTTACGCGCGAAGCCGTCAAAATCGGCATTTACGAATGCACGAGTGATTTCACGCGCGCGGTCAGCACGGAAGTTCATGAAAATCAGCGCATCGCCGTCTTCCATTGCCGCATCTGGCTGACCTTCTGCACGAATAACGGTCGCTTTCACGAACTCGTCGTTTTCGTCGCGAGCATAAGCAGCCTGCAAACCGGCAACGGCGGTATCGGCCTGGAACTCACCTTGTGCCAGAGTCAGCAGGTCATAAGCTTTTTCAACGCGATCCCAACGGTTATCGCGGTCCATCGCGTAGTAACGACCAATGATGGACGCTACGCGGCCTTTACCCAGCGCGGCAAATTTCTCTTCGAATTTTTTCAGCGAGGATTCAGCACTGCGCGGCGGAGTGTCGCGACCGTCAAGGAATGCGTGCAGGTAGATTTTTTCTGCGCCGCGTTCAGCGGCCAGTTCTACCATCGCCATGATGTGATCTTCGTGGCTGTGTACGCCGCCTGCGGAGAGCAGACCCATAATGTGTACTGCTTTACCTGCGTTTTTCGCTTTATCTACCGCGCCAGTCAGCACTGGATTAGCAAAGAAAGCGCGATCTTTGATTTCAACGTCCAGACGAGTCAGGTCCTGATACACGATGCGGCCGGCACCCAGGTTAACGTGACCTACTTCGGAGTTACCCATCTGACGGTCAGGCAGACCGACTTCCAGACCGGAAGCGTCGATCAGGGTATGCGGACGATTGGCCCACAGTGCATCCATTACCGGGGTTTTAGCACTAAAAATGGCGTTATCCTGCTGTTCTTCGCGATAGCCATAGCCATCCAGAATCACCAGTACCATAGGTTTTTTAGAAACCGACATTGCGACAACCTCATACTCAAGAGTCAAAATTTGCGTAATTTTACTACAGCTGAATCGATAAAATAGCCTCTGAAGATCAAAATATACGACCGCTCGCGGCAAGCCGATGCCAGATTTGCGCTTTTTTTTCGTCGCGCCCCGCAAAATTGCATTCCAGTTAACGCGCTGGCTGTATTTGCCGCACTGCGCAGGTATACTCCTTTCCTGGTTTTTTTAATCACTACGTCGGGAGTTGTTACCCCCCATGCAAGAAATTATGCAATTTGTTGGCCGTCATCCCATACTGAGTATCGCCTGGATCGCGTTACTGGTGGCGGTTCTTGTGACTACGTTTAAGAGCCTGACCTCGAAAGTGAAGGTGATTACTCGTGGTGAAGCTACGCGTCTGATCAACAAAGAAGACGCTGTGGTTGTGGATTTACGTCAGCGTGATGACTTCCGTAAAGGCCATATCGCAGGTTCTATCAACCTGTTGCCGAGCGAAATCAAAGCCAACAATGTTGGTGAGCTTGAGAAGCACAAAGACAAACCGGTTATCGTGGTAGATGGTTCTGGCATGCAGTGCCAGGAGCCTGCAAACGCGCTGACGAAAGCTGGTTTTGCGCAAGTATTCGTGCTGAAAGAGGGCGTTGCTGGCTGGGCTGGCGAAAACTTACCTCTGGTGCGCGGCAAATAATTTACCTGTCGTCTTTCATGATGCAGGCCGTTAGCTGCAATTAGGCCCCCAGCGACTTATTGTTATAAGCTTCTGGGGACACTCCATTTTGCAGCCGCCCTGCAACAAGAAATTTCAGGGTAAAAAAACAGGAGCTAAGTTATGGCCAATGTTGAAATCTATACCAAAGAAACCTGCCCGTATTGCCATCGTGCGAAAGCACTGCTGAGCAGCAAGGGCGTGAGTTTTCAGGAGTTGCCGATCGATGGCAACGCCGCTAAGCGTGAAGAGATGATCAAACGCAGTGGTCGCACCACGGTTCCACAGATTTTTATTGACGCACAGCACATTGGTGGCTGTGATGACTTGTATGCATTGGATGCACGTGGTGGACTGGATCCCCTGCTGAAATAACGTGTGAACGTTGGCATTACATTGCGCAGTATTTAAGGACAACACTTAAGGGTTTTCTACACATGTCAGAACAAAACAACACCGAAATGACTTTCCAGATCCAACGTATTTATACCAAGGATATTTCTTTCGAAGCGCCGAACGCGCCGCACGTTTTCCAGAAAGATTGGCAGCCAGAAGTTAAACTTGATCTGGATACGGCATCTTCTCAACTGGCAGATGACGTTTACGAAGTGGTACTGCGTGTTACCGTAACGGCCTCCCTGGGCGAAGAAACCGCGTTCCTGTGTGAAGTTCAGCAGGGCGGTATTTTCTCCATTGCGGGTATCGAGGGCACCCAGATGGCACATTGCCTGGGTGCATACTGCCCGAACATTCTGTTCCCGTATGCTCGTGAGTGCATCACCAGCATGGTATCCCGCGGTACATTCCCGCAACTGAACCTTGCGCCGGTTAACTTCGATGCGCTGTTCATGAACTATTTGCAGCAGCAGGCTGGCGAAGGTACTGAAGAACATCAGGATGCCTGATGAACCAACGTAATGCTTCAATGACTGTGATCGGTGCCGGCTCGTACGGCACCGCTCTTGCCATCACCCTGGCAAGAAATGGCCACGAGGTTGTCCTCTGGGGCCATGACCCTGAACATATCGCAACGCTTGAACGCGACCGCTGTAACGCCGCGTTTCTCCCCGATGTGCCTTTTCCCGATACGCTCCATCTTGAAAGCGATCTCGCCACTGCGCTGGCAGCCAGCCGTAATATTCTCGTTGTCGTACCCAGCCATGTCTTTGGTGAAGTGCTGCGCCAGATTAAACCGCTGATGCGTCCTGATGCGCGTCTGGTGTGGGCGACCAAAGGGCTGGAAGCAGAAACCGGACGTCTGTTACAGGACGTGGCGCGTGAGGCCTTAGGCGATCAAATTCCGTTGGCGGTTATCTCTGGCCCAACGTTTGCGAAAGAACTGGCGGCAGGTTTACCGACGGCCATTTCGCTGGCCTCGACGGACCAGACCTTTGCCGATGACCTCCAGCAATTGCTGCACTGTGGCAAAAGTTTCCGCGTTTACAGCAATCCGGATTTCATTGGCGTGCAGCTTGGCGGCGCGGTGAAAAACGTCATTGCCATTGGCGCGGGGATGTCCGACGGTATCGGTTTTGGTGCGAATGCGCGTACGGCGCTGATCACCCGTGGACTGGCTGAAATGTCGCGTCTTGGCGCGGCGCTGGGTGCCGATCCTGCCACCTTTATGGGCATGGCGGGGCTGGGCGATCTGGTGCTTACCTGTACCGACAACCAGTCGCGTAACCGCCGTTTTGGCATGATGCTCGGTCAGGGCATGGATGTACAAAGCGCGCAGGAGAAAATTGGTCAGGTGGTGGAAGGCTACCGCAATACGAAAGAAGTCCGCGAACTGGCGCATCGCTTCGGCGTTGAAATGCCAATAACCGAGGAAATTTATCAAGTATTATATTGCGGAAAAAACGCGCGCGAGGCAGCATTGACTTTACTAGGTCGTGCACGCAAGGACGAGCGCAGCAGCCACTAAACCCAGGGAACCTTTGTTACCACTATGACCCGGCCCGCGCAGAACGGGTCGGTCATTATCTTATCGTGTGGAGTAAGCAATGTCGTGTGAAGAACTGGAAATTGTCTGGAACAATATTAAAGCTGAAGCCAGAACGCTGGCGGACTGTGAGCCAATGCTGGCCAGTTTTTACCACGCGACGCTACTCAAGCACGAAAACCTTGGCAGTGCACTGAGCTACATGCTGGCGAACAAGCTGTCATCGCCCATTATGCCGGCTATTGCTATCCGTGAAGTGGTGGAAGAAGCCTACGCCGCCGACCCGGAAATGATCGCCTCTGCGGCCTGTGATATTCAGGCGGTGCGTACCCGTGACCCGGCGGTGGATAAATACTCAACCCCGTTGCTATACCTGAAGGGTTTTCATGCTTTGCAGGCGTATCGCATCGGCCACTGGTTGTGGAATCAGGGCCGCCGCGCACTGGCAATCTTTCTGCAAAACCAGGTTTCTGTGACGTTCCAGGTTGATATTCACCCGGCAGCAAAAATTGGTCGCGGTATCATGCTTGACCACGCCACGGGCATCGTTGTGGGTGAAACGGCGGTGATTGAAAACGACGTGTCGATTCTGCAATCTGTGACGCTTGGCGGTACGGGTAAATCTGGTGGCGACCGTCATCCGAAAATTCGTGAAGGTGTGATGATTGGCGCGGGCGCGAAAATTCTCGGCAATATTGAAGTTGGGCGCGGCGCGAAGATTGGCGCAGGTTCCGTGGTGCTGCAACCGGTGCCGCCGCATACCACCGCCGCTGGCGTTCCGGCACGCATTGTCGGCAAGCCGGATAGCGATAAACCGTCAATGGATATGGATCAGCATTTCAACGGTATTAACCATACGTTTGAATATGGGGATGGGATCTGACGTCCTGTGATCGTGCCGGATGCGATGTAATCATCTATCCGGCCTACAGTAACTAATCTCTCAACACCGCTCCCGGATACCCCAACTGCCGCCAGGCTTCATACACCACGACCGACACCGCATTGGACAGATTCATGCTGCGGCTGTCCGGCACCATTGGAATACGAATTTTTTGTTCAGCGGGCAGGGCATCAAGAATGCTCGCTGGCAGGCCGCGTGTTTCCGGGCCGAACATCAGATAATCGCCATCCTGATAGCTTACGGCGCTGTGAGCAGGCGTACCTTTCGTGGTGAGGGCAAACAGGCGCTGGGGATTTTCTGCTTCGAGGAACGCGCGATAGTCATGATGACGCGTAACGGCGGTAAACTCGTGATAGTCCAGCCCCGCGCGGCGCAGGCGCTTATCGTCCCAGGCAAATCCCATCGGTTCGATGATATGCAGACGAAAGCCGGTATTAGCGCAAAGACGGATGATGTTGCCAGTATTTGGCGGAATTTCTGGTTCGTAAAGTACGATGTTTAGCATACTGCCCCCTTAGTGCGGGGGCAGGATAGCAGATATTCATCTAACCCTTAAGCTGCATTCCCTTTCGCCATTGGAGCCAGCGCCGCCGCCGGCGCTTTACTCAGCTCTTGCACCAGCGAATCTTGCGTAATTTCGCTAATCGATTTCGCGCCAGTCAGCGTCATCGCCACTTTCATCTCTTTTTCGATCAGATTTAGCAGGTTAGCTACACCCGCCTGGCCCGCTGTTGCCAGCGCATACAGGAAAGCACGACCCAGCAGTACGGTGTCGGCACCGAGCGCAATCATACGCACGACATCAAGCCCGTTACGTATTCCGCTATCCGCCAGAATGGCAATATCACCTTTCACCGCATCCGCAATAGCGGGCAATGCACGAGCGGAAGAGAGTACACCGTCCAGCTGGCGGCCACCGTGGTTAGAAACCACAATCCCATCAGCACCAAAACGTACTGCATCGCGCGCATCTTCCGGATCGAGGATCCCTTTGATCACCATCGGGCCATCCCAGAAATCGCGGATCCACTCAAGGTCTTTCCATGAGATGGACGGATCGAAGTTATTCCCCAGCCAGCCGATGTAATCTTCCAGTCCGGTCGGTTTGCCGAGGTAAGCCGAGATATTACCTAAATCATGCGGACGACCGTTCAGGCCCACATCCCACGCCCATTGCGGATGCGTCACCGCCTGCAAGTAGCGGCGCATTGCCGCATTTGGGCCGCTCATCCCAGAATGCGCATCACGGTAACGTGCGCCCGGTGTCGGCATATCCACGGTGAAAACCAGTGTCGAACAACCCGCTGCTTTTGCTCGCTCCAGTGCGTTACGCATAAAGCCGCGATCGCGCAGCACATAAAGCTGGAACCACATCGGACGTTTGATAGCCGGAGCCACTTCTTCAATCGGGCAAACGGAAACCGTCGAGAGAGTAAACGGAATGCCATGCGCATCCGCTGCTTTGGCAGCCTGAACTTCGCCGCGTCGCGCATACATGCCACACAAACCCACCGGAGCCAGCGCCACCGGCATCGACAATTTCTCATTAAACAGCGTCGTTTCCAGGCTTAAGTCAGACATGTTTTTCAGAATACGCTGGCGCAGCGCCACTTCTGACAAATCTTCCACGTTGCGGCGCAGCGTGTATTCAGAATATGCACCCCCATCCATATAGTGGAACAGGAACGGCGGCAGAATGCGTTGTGCTGCGGCGCGATAATCGCTGGCTGCGGAAATAATCATGCGTTTTTCTCCCTCGAATGCTCATTATGGTCACCAGGCAGGCGGGTAATGCGTGCATGGCGAGCTTGATCTTCATCGAATCGTTTCATGGTGGTGTGAACAAAGCTAAGGTGCGCCATCATTGCTTTACGCGCCCCGTCAGCATCACCGGCAAAAATGGCGTCAATGACTGCCTGATGTTGTTCGGTCAGCTGTGAAAAAACCGGGGGTACCAGATACATCCGCTGGCGGCTATGCTTCACGGAGGATTGCAGGACATCGAAGAAACCGCGCATGGTTTGCAGCAGCACGATGTTATGCGAGGCTTCGGCAATCGCCAGATGAAAACGAACGTCCGCTTGCGAAGCGAGGTCCGGGTCTTCGCTGAGCGTTGCTTCAAAACAAAGCTGAATCTTTTCTTTGTCGCCAGGTGTGGCGCGCATTGCCGCATGCCACGCGGTGCTGGCTTCAATGGCGTAGCGGGCTTCCAGAATATCGAAACTGTAATCCGGATCATCGGCCATCAGCGTTTTCAGCGGCTGGACGATGTTTTGCTCCGACCATGTGTCATGACGCCAGCGAATAAACGTCCCGCCGCCACGTCGACTGAGCAGCACACCTTCGCTTACCAGTTTCGCCAGCGCCTCGCGCAGTGAATTTCTCGACACGCCGAGTTGCATCGCCAGTTGACGTTCAGCGGGCAACTTCATGCCCGCTTCCAGGTTTTTTTCATCAATCAGCGCCCGCACACGATCGGCAACCTCGTCTGACAGGCGTCTGGGTAAAACAATCATTAAGGAATCATCCACGTTAAGACATAGGCCTGAAGCGTGGTGATCACGCCCACCATACAGGTGAAGATCAGGCTGTGTTTGACAGTAAAGCGGAACAAATCAGACTCTTTGCCCACCAGGCCTACCGCCGCACAGGCGATAGCGATAGATTGCGGGGAGATCATCTTACCGGTGACGCCACCGGTGGTATTGGCGGCAACCAACAACAGGTCAGAAACGCCAATTTGTTGTGCGGCGGTAGCCTGCAAAGCGGCAAACAAAGCATTAGATGACGTATCCGACCCGGTCAGGAATACCCCAAGCCAGCCGAGGAACGGCGAGAAGAAGGTGAATGCATGACCGGTGTGCGCCAGTGCCAGCGCCAGTGTTGATGACAAACCGGAATAGTTCGAGATAAAGGCGAATGCCAGCACCATACCGATGGAGTAGATGGGCAGAGCCAGTTCTTTCAGCGTGCTGCCGAAGGTGCTGATAGCGTCAGATGGTTTCATCTTCAGCCAGACAATCGAGAGCAGGGCAGCAAACAGAATGGCGGTACCGGTGGCAGAGAACCAGTCAAACTTAAACACGGCGGCATACGCTGTCGCTTCGCTGACCACTGGCGGCATACGGGCAACCAGTTTATCGAGGTACGGCACCGGAATGTTGATCACCCACTCATACAGCGCACCGCCTGAAGCGAACAGGGCTTTAAACGGCGGGATACTCCACAGCGTTACGGTGGCGGTCAGGAACAGGAACGGTGTCCAGGCGCGCAGCACCTGACCTGCCGTGTAACCTGTGTGAGCCAGCGTCATATCAACCTGTGACGCCCCTAAGTCACCGAAGCGGAATACGCGCACTGGTTGCCAGCGTTTGAGGAACAGCGTCAGGCAGAGCAGTGATACCAGCGAAGAGATAATGTCTGGCAGTTCCGGCCCAATGAAGTTAGAGCTGAGGTATTGAGCAATGGCAAACGAACCACCTGCAACCACGACCGCAGGCCACGTCTCTTTGATACCGCGCCAACCGTCCATAATCGCCATGATCCAGAACAGCACGATAATGGTCATAAACGGCAGCTGACGCCCCACCATCTGACCAATCTCAAAGCTGTCGATGCCTGTTACCTGCCCGGCGACCAGAATCGGAATACCCATCGCGCCAAATGCCACTGGTGCGGTGTTAACAATCAGGCACAGTCCGGCGGCGTAGAGTGGTTTAAAGCCCAGACCGACCAGCAATGCGGCGGTAATTGCTACCGGTGCGCCAAAGCCTGCGGCTCCTTCAAGGAAAGCGCCGAAACAGAAACCGACAATCAGCATTTGCAGGCGCTGGTCAGGGGTTATCGAAAGAATAGACGAGCGGATGATGTCAAACTGCCCGGTTTTCACCGAGATCTTATAGACGAACACCGCTGCAATAATGATCCACGCGATGGGCCACAACCCGTAGAAGAAGCCATAAACCACCGAGGCCAGCGCGTTAGCGACCGGCATTTTATAGAACAGCAAAGCCACGGCAAGGGCGATTGCCACCGTCCATGAGGCGGCGACGTATCCTTTCAGTTTGAGCTTAATCAGCGCAAAGAAGAAAAACAGGATGGGAAGCGATGCTATCAGGCTGGAAAGCCAGATATTCCCGGCGGGATCGTAGTTTTGTTGCCAGAGATTCATTGCAGGTCTCCTGCAGTCCACACACGCCGTGTAATGAGTCTGTTGCTCATCTCCTTGTCACACGTTGTGTAAAAGTGGCACTGCCAATTGTGTTGTGTAGGGATAATGACAATGGATAGTTAACTAAATGTTATGCATTAGCAACATTGATGTGAGTTTTAATTGGGAAATTGTGAACCAGAGGTCAGATAAGCGAAGAATTGGTAGGGCCAATTCTTGGTGGAGGGAGATGTCTGGTAAAGAAAAGGGCAATCCTCATCAGAGAATTGCCCTTAGTCACACTAAGTTAATGGATCATTACCACTGAATACCGGCACCGAGTGCGGCGGAGTATTCACCCTGGCTATTGGTACTACCTTGTAATTTGTAGACCCAACGACCATTGGCGCTCACCATCGACACACCTAAAGCAACAGCCGATTCACCGTTGTAAGTACCACCACCAATAGAGGCCATGCTGGCTCCCGGCGTGTAAGCCTGCGGCAGACCGGTCATTGCCATTGCGGAAGCGATACCACCGCTCAACTTGCTTTCGGTTTTGGACAGTTTGTTATCCATCTCAACCATGCGCTGATCGGTGTATTGCTTCGTTTCCTGCACACTTTGCTTCAGCTGCGCATAGTTCACCGCGTCGTTGTTGTTCACGCCAGCAGAAACGTTGCTGATGCGAGTCGTACCGCCATTTCCGCCACCGAGAGTGATGTTGCTGTAGTCGATAGAGCCATCAGCTTTGGTGTCGTAGCGAACGCCGCCTGCTTCAGAAGACTTCAGTTGTGAAACGTTAACCGCATCGGTGGCATTAACACCGGCAGCAACGTTGGTGATACGGCGCTGGTTGGTAGAAGAACCCACAGAGATGGTGTTTTCTTCGTTGGCCACGGAACCGGTACCCAGCGCGACGCTGTTGTCAGCGGCAGCAATGGAACCAGAACCAATTGCAACACTGTCTTTACCCTGCGCGTTGGCATCTACGCCATCGGTGTTGGTCTTGAAGTATTTGGTGCTACCGGTGGTTACGATATCGCCAATGCCGTTTTCGATATTGGTCACGCGAGTATCCAGATTCGTCACCTGATTGTTCAGGTTAGTAATGCTCTGGGTATTCTGGGAAACCTGCGCGTCCGTTACTTTCAACTGACCCACGTTAACCGCATCGGTATCCGCTGAACCAGCCGCGACGTTGGTGATCTGACGTTGACCGTCTTCACTGCCGACAGAGAACTCACCCACAGAGTTCTGTGGTGCGTCCATGTTGTAGGCGCTGTAGTTGGTCTGCGCACCACGGGTAGTCTGAGAACCATTCCCCATTGCAATGCTGTTTGCATGGTTTGCACTTGCGTTGCTACCGATAGCAATACCATTGATCGCATCAGCCAGAACTAAAGTGTTCAGGCCGATACCAATACCCGCATTACCATTAACGATGGTTTTTGCGCCCATTGCCAGCGAGTCTTCACCGACTGCCAGTGAGTCTTCTGCCGTTGAGTTGGCGTGATAGTACTTGGTTGGCGTAGTGGCGACCGCGCCAATAGCGTTTTGCAACTGGCGAACCGTAACGGCGTCATGGGCTTCGGAACCATCGGCTACGTTGATGATTTGACGATATTTACCATCGTCACCGATCGACAATGCGCCAAGCAGTTCACCATCAGTTGTGTCATAACCAATCACAACACCTTCTTCCGACACGCTGGTGTCACGAGAACCTTTAACTATTAAACGGCTGGAAACGGAACTGCTACCCAGGGCGATACCCGTCTCAACTTCGCTGCGGCTGTCCTGACCAATGGCTACGCTGCTGGCTTTGGAAGCAACAGAGTTATAACCCACTGCTGTAGCGCCAACACCCTGTGCGCTGGCATCGGTGAAGGTTAAACCGGTGTCATTGGTACGCACATAGTTAATACCTGCACCATTTTCTTCGATGTAGGTTTCACTGGTGTTACCAGCAAGCTGATTAATGACTTCGCTGTTCTGCTGGATCAGCATATTGGTGTTAAACAGCTGAGAACCGTTGATAGCATCGGTGCTGCCTTCCCCGATATTACCATCAGCGACATTAGTGATGATGCTGGCTTTGCCATCATGACTGGCGTTGTAAGCCCCTTCGCCGTTATTGGCTGTCGCATCCCACAGCAACGCGTTCTCATCAAGCGCATCCAGAGCTTCACCGACGTTGTTGTAATCGGTATTTGCAATGGTGTAAGTCGGCGCAGTGATAGTGCCGTCAGCGTTGACTTCTGCGTTACCGCCCAGCGCATCAGCGATGTACTTATTGGTGGTATAGAGTTGTGAGCCGTTAATCGCGTCGCTGCTGGTGGCAGAGATTGCACCATTTGCGACGTTAGTAATCTTACTGGCGGTGTTATCTACCCCGCGACCGGCGCTGAATGCACCAGCACCGTCATTGGCTGTCGCATCCCAGAGCAGGGCATCACCGAGAGAATCACTAAATGAAGTGTTAATTGCGGCCAGAGCATCCCCGACGTTAGTGTAGTCAGTGCCGCCAATACTATAGGTTGGCCCGGTTAATACACCTGTATCGCTAATATCAGCACCACCACCCAGATAGGACGTGAATGAATCAGCCAAACCATATAGTTGTGAGCCATTTATGGCGTCAGTGCTGTCAGAGGAGACTATGCCAGCTTGTACGTTGCTGATTTTGTTGGTGGCGTTAGTACCGTGTGCAGCGGTGAATGCGCCTGCGGCGTCGTCCCATTTCAGGGCGTCTTCACCGAGATTATTCACCGTATCAGTCAGGTTAGTGATATTGGTGGTGTTAGTGGCGATATTGGTGGTGTTGGTCGCCACGTTATCGTTGGTGGTTTTCAGCTGGGAGCCGTTAACCGCGTCAGTGCTGCCAGCAGTCAGGTCGCCAGCGGTGACGTTGGTGATTTTGCTGGTGGCATCGGTGCCGTGCGCGGCGCTGAATGCGCCAGCCGCTTTGTTCCACAGCAGGGAATCA
>NZ_JBJQMC010000025.1:0-67692 GCF_046486085.1 Escherichia sp. WS568 | reverse complement strand
GTGCTGCCAGCAGTCAGGTCGCCAGCGGTGACGTTGGTGATTTTGCTGGTGGCATCGGTGCCGTGCGCGGCGCTGAATGCGCCAGCCGCTTTGTTCCACAGCAGGGAATCATCACCGAGACTGTCAACAGCGTTAGTCAGGTTGGTGATATTGGTGGTGTTAGTGGCGATATTGGTGGTGTTGGTCGCCACGTTATCGTTGGTGGTTTTCAGCTGAGAACCGTTGACGGCGTCGGTGCTGGTATCAGAGAGTTCGCCAGCGGTGACATTGGTGATTTTGTTGGTGGCGTTAGTGCCGTGTGCAGCGGTGAATGCGCCTGCGGCGTCGTCCCATTTCAGGGCGTCTTCACCGAGGTTAGTCACCGTATCAGTCAGGTTAGTGATACTGGTGGTGTTGCCAGCCACTTCGCTCGTCAGGTTAGTGATGTTGGTGGTGTTTGCCGCCACATCGTCCTTGGTCGCTTTCAGCTGAGAACCGTTGACGGCGTCGGTGCTGGTGTCAGAGAGCTCACCAGCGGTGACATTGGTGATTTTGCTGGTGACGTCGGTGCCGTGTGCAGCGCTGAACGCGGTGCCGTTCCACAACAGAGCATCCTGCTGCAGGTCGTACAATTGAGAGCCGTTTACTACATCGGTGCTGGTTGCAGAAACCGTACCTTTAGCAACATTAGTGATTTTACTGGTGGTATTTGAGCCGTGTGCAGCGGTGAATGCCCCCGCGGTTCTATTCCATTGCAGAGTATTATTGTCGATTCCTGACAGAGCATCACCCACGTTATTATAGGTGCCGCTTTTCAACGCGTAGCTTAGTGCGGTTACGGTGCCGTCGCTGCCTACAGTAGCGCCTCCCCCGAGCCGTTTGGCGACTGAATCACTGATCGTATAAAGCTGTGAGCCGTTGATGGCATCGGTACTGGTGTTGCTTATGGCACCGGCAGCCATATTAACAATTTTGCGTTTTGTTGTGCTGTTGCCAACTGAAACTGTATTGCTTGCATCAGTGGTCGATCCTGCGCCGATAGCGACAGAATTGTCGGTCGCTGCTGTAGCCCCTACACCGAGGGCGACAGAATCATTGCCGCTTGCCCTGGATTGACTACCGAAAGCTAGACTGTTGCTGCCTCCCGCGGCACTGCCCTCTCCTAGCGCGATGGCATTCTCTCCTGCAGACGAACTGTTACTGCCCAACGCGATTGAGTTCACTTTGCTCGCAATGCTGCCTTGCCCCAGCGCAATCGCGTTTTGTTCGCTGGCTTCACTTGTGTTACCTAATGCAATACTGGATTCGCCAGATGCCTGACTTGCGTTTCCTAATGCAAGGCTGTATTTACCAAGTGCCTTGCTCTCATTGCCAAGGGCTACCGCGTACTCTGCATCGGTGAAAGCAAATACCCCCATCGCGATGGAGTAACCCGCATTTATGCTTGCACTCGACGAAGCGCCCATCGAAATAGAGCGGTCACCGTTAGATTGTGCTTTAACCCCAAGAGCCAGTGAAGCATTGCCATTCGATTCGCTATATGCACCTAACGCAGTACTCCACATACCTAACGCTTTGGAGTAGTAGCCCACGGCAGTTGCTGCGCCATTCGTTGTGGTATGAGTGCTTGCTTCAGCATCGGTACCAATAGCTATCCAACCTGTTCCATTATTATGACCAGCAGGGGTAACACCAGTACCTGTATCTAACCCTGCCTGAGCTAATGCCCCAGACGACGACAATAATCCACCCGCAACCAGTGCAGAAATTAACAGCTTACTGCGCCCGCTCTTCTTCCCACGACTTTTCGCCGTTTCGCTGGCAACGCTGTAACTGCCCGTCGCTGGATTCCAGATAACTTTAAAAATTTTGTTCATTATTGATGCTCTCTATTCCTTGATATAAGCGCAGAAGCTGCATTTATTTTTTGTTTTTTCGCTGCCGAGTTTCAGCAGATTGAACAGTGTCGAACTGGAGATTGGCCATATTGATGGACAACTTCAGATACTTCAGGTTATTAGGCGAAACGCCTTTTAATGTCAGATTAATGTCTTGCCATTGACCAGGCATTAATTGCAGAGTGGAATTCAGTGTGGTGTTGAAAAGTAATTGTTGCCACTTTGCCAGAGCTTTGGCATCGGTGGGTCTTTCATTGCCCCATGTCGCATGAAAGCCAATATTTGATACGGGAACGCTTAATAAATTAACCAGCGAAATACGAATAATGCTGCCATTTTCAACTGCATCAATAGCCAGCACCCGGCCTGCCAAACCAACAGAGCCGTTATTTAAAATGAAGTATTGGGTTTGTGCCGGGTTAAATTCTGTAAAGACAAATTCGTCCTGCTTGTCTTTAACTGCCTTCACCACACCAGCGAGCGTTTTGGTACTGTTTATGATAGTAGTTTGTTGTTTTTCAAAGTATTCTATCTTGCGCTTATCGAGTTCCTGTTGTTTCTCAAGCGCCTCAATTTTGCTTTTTTGTAACTCTTGCTGTGTAACGAGGTCGTCGACCTTAGTCGCTTTTTCAATATAGTCACACCCTGCCAATAAGCAAAGTGGCAATATCATTAACACGCTTAACAATGTTTTATTTAGGTTCATAGGATGAATTCCTTTTCATAATCCCGATACAGTTGATAATTACGGCACAATCATTTTTTTTATGAATGATTGGAGTGGGGCATATTCGCAAAATAAATTTGTTAGAGAATTTTATATTAATTGGTTGTGCGAATGTGTTATTAAATGTCAAACGATTTCAGTTTGTAGCCAATAATATTAATCGCGCGGATTTTAATGATCGGTGTCAATCAATGTCAAATGTTTCACCGGATAAAGGCCCGGGGCAGGGAAAGATAAATATTCAGTTGAGTGATGTTTTATTGCGAAGTTTGCGATGCTGATAGAAAAATTTAAATAATTAATTATGTTTCAAGCATTGATATGCGGTAATTCATTGTTGATATTGATACATCATTATTTAATTTGTACCTGCTTTTCAGAATTTAGCCTGGCATGTGCGCTAAAAAGAATAGAGGAGATTGAATATATAATGTTAAGAACGTTATAAATATTCGATCTCTGAAACAGGCTCCTGCATGTGCCAGCAGGAGCGAGTAAATCGTGAGTGGCTGTAATTACAGCGACGAGAAAGGAACTTAAAACGCGGTCTTAGAGAACCCTGTCATCTCTTGCAGGCCCATTTCGCGGCCCAGCGCGGTCATTGGGTGCACAACGACCAGTCCGCGAACGCTCTTCTTCAGTTTGCCCATATCAGCTTGCTCTTTTTTAGTAATCGCGCGCTGGAACGGCATCTTCATCAGCTTCTGTGCTTCCTTACTGAGTTTCTGGCTGTGAACTTCGCGCAGGCGAGCAATTTCTGCTTCCAGAGTGGCTTTCTCTTTTTCCAGCTCGGCGTATTTGTCTGCGGCTTCAACCAGCGACAGATCGGCCTGCTGGTGGCGGATGGCGTCCAGACGATCGCTGAGACGTTTGATTTCGTTTTTTTCGACTTCTTTCATGTGATGGCTTCTGATAAAGATAAATTTATAGCCCCTAGTATGCGCGACCAGGTGCTTTGTTCACAACTGATGACATTGCAATAGTTCTATAACGTAAACATTAACATGCTTAAAAACTACGCAATTTATTGATTAATTAAGAAATTTAAAGAAAAAAGATAGTTAATAGAAACGGATGATTATTGAGGATTGAGCACGTTTTCCTTAATGTCATTTATACCGGGATCTAAACTAAAATTGGCGGCCGCGCATTCCCGGCGCGGGGTAATACGGAGATATCATCATGGGCAAATTAGGTGAAAACGTTCCGCTTCTTATCGATAAAGCCGTAGATTTCATGGCATCGAGCCAGGCGTTCCGGGAGTATCTGAAAAAACTACCTCCCCGTAACGCGATTCCGTCCGGAATACCTGATGAAAGCGTGCCGTTATATCTACAACGTCTGGAATATTATCGTCGGCTTTATCGGCCGAAACAGGTAGAGGAGAAGTAAGCGAAAGTACTTACTTTTGAAAGGCTTTTTTTAAGCTGATTTTGGAAATCAGCTCTGTCAGTGAAAGGACCATTGTTGATCGCACAGCCTGTTGGTAACGCTGAATTTGCATTGCATACAAACTGGAGTCTGCAGGTTCAAACTGTGGCGGCGGTGGTAACGCCGCCACGCAATGCAGTTCACCAAAGGGTCCAAGGATTTCGTCGTCGGTAAACGCGTACTCGTTGCCGTCGTGATTTAGCTCTTCACGCAATGCCATCAGCAGTTCCGCATCTTCGTATTCCTGGCGGTTAATGACGCCCAACCCGTAAATGAGTTTTAAACGCACAGAAAGATCGCCCAGCGGACCATCGCCGTCGAGTAACGGTTCTACAGCATACTTCACCGCGTAATCGTCTTTGCGGAATACCTGAAGCACCAGAAGATTTACCGCCTCGGTCAAAAGCTCGACGGCGGTGATCAGAAAGCTTCGCACGGTTTTGCCAGCATTCAGACGCTCAAGCACACGGTTTTCAAAGGCCTGGGTTTGTTCCATTGTTGCCTGCATATCTGACAATCTGTTATTCGGGCGCAGGGTGTCCTGCGCCTGGTCCACCATTATTGCATTGCTTTATAAGCGGTTACCGCCTCGGATACAACCTCGCTGTTGGCATCAAGACCGGAAATCTGTGCCAGCGCCGCCTGCGGACCTTTGTCAGCGATCAGTGCTGCCAGTTCCTGAGCCTGCGGATCATCTTCACTGCGGAAGTGCATTGCAGCGGCAATACCTTCAATCAGGTTTTTATGTGGCAGACCATATTCCAGTGTACCGAGCAGTGGCTTAATCAGACGGTCACCAGCGCTCAGTTTACGCAGCGGCTGACGGCCTACGCGCTCTACATCATCTTTCAGATACGGGTTTTCGAAACGACCGAGGATTTTCTGGATGTATGCCGCATGCTTGTCTGCGTCAAAGCCGTAGCGCTTGATCAGTACCGCACCGCTTTCTTCCATCGCACCTTTTACCACCGCGCGGATTTTCTCGTCGAGAATCGCATCACGAATGGTCTGATGACCCGCCAGTTTTCCGAGGTACGCGGTTATAGCATGACCCGTATTCAGGGTGAAGAGTTTACGTTCGACAAATGCCATCAGGTTGTCGGTTAACTCCATGCCTGGGATGTTCGGCAGCGCGCCTTTGAACTGGGTTTTATCAACAATCCATTCGCTGAATGTTTCTACCGTCACTTCCAGCGGATCGTTGGTTGCAGAAGCCGAAGGTGGCACGATGCGGTCAACGGCGGAATCAACAAAGCCAACGTGTTCTTCTACCCACGCTTTGGCATCTTCCGGCAGGGCGTTCATCACATGTCCTTTCAGCTGTGTGGTGCCGCGGACCATGTTTTCACAAGCGATGATGTTCAGCGGGGATTCATTACCTTGTTCTTTACGTTTCACCAGCCCTTTGGCGATTGCCGGGGCAATACGTTCCAGCACAACCGGGCCCACGGCGGTAGTGACTAAATCAACCTGAGCAATCAGATCAACGACATCATCACCAATGCTGCTGACAGCATTGACGCCGGAAACGGTATCTACCTGCTCGGTTTCACCAACCACATGAACCTGATAGCTATGACGGGCATTCAGGGCATCAAGTACCACCTGATTGACATCGGCAAACGTCAGTTGGATACCCGCGTCTGCCAGCAGTTTACCGATAAAGCCACGACCGATATTACCTGCGCCAAAATGTAATGCTTTCATAGTATTAACCTTCATCAATGTTTTTACCCGAGAGGGCTGGGGTGAGGCTTTTCCCTCACCCAAACCCTCTCCGTGAGGAGAGGGTAGGATTGGATTACTTACGACCTGCCAGCAATTCCAGCACTTCATCCACGCTGGTGGTGTGTGCCAGACGCTCGATGACAGTCTCATCATCCAGTGCATTGGTCAGGCTGGTGATAACCTGAATGTGCTCGTTGTTACGGGCAGCAATACCAATCACCAGACGGGCAATGTCATCTTCTTCTTCACCGAAGCGCACGCCTTCCGGGTACTGGCAGAACACCACGCCCGTTTTCAGTACGCGATCTTTTGCTTCAACCGTACCGTGTGGCACCGCGATAGACTCACCCAGATAAGTCGGGGTCAGTTTTTCACGATCCAGCATCGCCTGAACGTATTCCGGCTCAACGTAACCGCCTTTCACCAGCTGCTCGCCAGCAAAACGAATCGCTTCTTCTTTGGTGGCCGCTTTGCGACCGAGGAAGATGTTCTCCGCGCCTAGCTTGAACAGGTTAGCACTGGAATCGTCAAAGCTGTCTTTCAGACTGTCTTTCACTTTTACTTCGTTTTCAGTATGGCGCTGGGCAGCAACCAGACGTTCGGTCAGGCTGGTGTACAGGCCGCTGTCGAGGAAGTTGGTCAGCGAAATATGCTGTGCCTGTGGAACCTGGCGCATAGCGCGTTCGGTCAGGTCACGGTGAGTGATGACGAGGTCCACATCTGGCGGCAGGTTGTTGATCGCGCTGTTAGTGACCGAAATCTGCGACAGACCTGCATCCTGAATTTTCTTACGCAGCACACCTGCGCCCATCGCACTGGAACCCATACCTGCGTCACAGGCAACGATGATTTTACGTACGTGGCTCAGGTCGTTAGTCACATCGCCCGCAGACAGCGGAGACGCACCTTTAGACTCAGCTTTCATGTCCTGCATACGACGAGTTGCTGCTTCAATATCATCTTCTTCTTTCACTTTGCTGGTTTTCAGCAGAATGGCAGAGACAACGAAGGAGACTGCCATTGCCGCACACACACCCGCGATGTTAGCGAAGTAAGCACCTTTTGGCGTCATCGCCAGTACAGCAAGGATAGAACCCGGAGATGCCGGAGAAACCAGCCCACCGCCCAGGATAGTCAGCGTGAATACGCCAGTCATACCGCCGAGGATAACGGCCAGAATCAGACGCGGATTCATCAGCACATACGGGAAGTAGATTTCGTGGATACCCCCCAGGAAGTGGATGATTGCCGCACCGCCCGCAGACTGTTTAGCGCTACCACGACCAAAGAACATGTACGCCAGCAGCACGCCCATACCCGGACCTGGGTTAGCTTCAATCAGGAAGAAGATGGATTTACCCAGTTCATGGGACTGCTGAATACCCAGCGGCGAGAAGATACCGTGGTTAATGGCGTTGTTGAGGAACAGGATTTTCGCCGGTTCAACAAAGATAGACGCCAGCGGCAGCATGTCATGGACAACCATGAAGTTAACGCCCGCCGCCAGCATTTTAGACAGGGCTTCAACAACCGGGCCAATGCCGAGAAATGCCAGAATAGCGAGGATCATCCCGATGATACCAGCGGAGAAGTTATTCACCAGCATTTCAAAACCGGATTTGATCTTACCGTCTACCCAGCGGTCGAAGTGCTTAATGCACCAGCCGCCCAGCGGACCTGCAATCATAGAACCGAGGAACATCGGCATGTCTGCGCCGACGATAACGCCCATGGTGGTAATGGCACCGACTACGCCGCCACGTTCGCCGCCTACCAGCTTACCACCGGTATAACCGATCAGCAGTGGCAGGAGATAAGTGATCATCGGCCCGACCAGCTTCGCCAGCGTTTCGTTCGGTAACCACCCTGTTGGAATAAATAACGCGGTGATGATACCCCACGCGATAAACGCGCCGATATTTGGCATCACCATGTTGCTGAGGAAACGACCAAAGCTTTGCACTTTGATCTTAATATCGGATGACATAAAAACACCCCTTCTTATGTTTGCTGTCGCGCAGGCTGGAAGCCCGAGGTTTTTTGTTAATGTGGCGGCAGAGGTAGCCGGACCTTGTAGATACTGCGAAATCTGGCACTGAATCGGTTAACTGTCCAGTCAACGGCTTTTTGTGTGATATGAATCACATAAATATAGGGGGTAGAGAGGTAATTGACGTGATGTGCATCACAAAACTCTTGTGTAAAAAAGCAACAAGGCGGCGATTTTCGCTAAAAATGGCATTTAAATGTGAGTAATGTCACATTTTTGTTTTGTTAGTTTGTTGAATCTTTGTGATCTGAATCACAAGATATTTTCTTACGGCGTTCACCTGATGTGATCTGCAGCATGTTATGCCTTCGTCATAAAATCGTTATGTAACTAAGCAACTCATCACCTCTAAAAATTATTCTTCGGTGTTATGGCGAGAATCGCCAACCCGGATTATTGTCAAAATATCAGCCCGACTCCCATCTGGCTGCCAGCCAAAAACAACACTGATAAACGTGAATCCGAGGCAGATATGTTTCTAAACTACTTCGCGTTGGGAGTGCTGATCTTCGTCTTTCTGGTGATTTTTTATGGAATCATCGCGATACATGACATCCCTTATCTGATTGCCAAAAAGCGTAATCACCCCCATGCCGACGCTATTCATACAGCGGGCTGGGTGAGCCTGTTTACTCTGCATGTTATCTGGCCGTTCCTGTGGATCTGGGCGACGCTCTATCAACCGGAGCGTGGCTGGGGTATGCAGTCACATGTTGCGTCGCAGGAGAAAGCGACTGACCCGGAAATCGCCGCACTTTCTGACCGAATTTCCCGGCTGGAGCATCAACTCGCCGCCGAGAAAAAGACTGACTATTCCACGTTCCCGGAGATCTAAATATGGATCTATTGATTGTTTTAACTTACGTGGCGCTGGCGTGGGCGGTCTTTAAAATCTTCCGCATTCCGGTAAATCAGTGGACGCTGGCGACGGCGGCGCTGGGAGGCGTGTTTCTGGTGAGTGGTTTGATTTTGTTGATGAACTACAACCACCCTTACACTTTTACCGCGCAAAAGGCAGTGATAGCGATCCCCATCACGCCACAGGTGACGGGAATTGTTACTGAAGTCACCGACAAAAATAATCAGCTTATTCAGAAGGGCGAGGTGCTTTTTAAGCTCGACCCGGTTCGTTACCAGGCGCGAGTTGACAGACTTCAGGCTGACCTGATGACGGCGACGCATAATATAAAGACGCTGCGCGCGCAGCTCACTGAAGCGCAGGCCAACACCACCCAGGTTTCAGCGGAGCGCGACCGTCTGTTTAAAAATTATCAACGTTACCTGAAAGGCAGCCAGGCGGCGGTGAATCCGTTCTCGGAACGTGACATCGACGATGCGCGGCAAAATTTCCTCGCGCAGGACGCGCTGGTGAAAGGCTCGGTGGCGGAGCAGGCGCAGATCCAGAGCCAGCTCGACAGTATGGTTAACGGCGAGCAGTCGCAGATTGTGAGCTTAAGAGCGCAACTTACTGAAGCAAAATATAACCTTGAGCAGACTGTCATTCGCGCACCGAGCAATGGCTACGTTACTCAGGTACTGATCCGCCCAGGTACATACGCAGCTGCCTTGCCGCTACGTCCGGTGATGGTTTTCATCCCCGAGCAAAAACGGCAAATTGTCGCCCAATTTCGGCAGAACTCGCTGTTACGTCTGAAACCCGGCGATGATGCGGAAGTGGTGTTTAACGCGCTACCTGGGCAGGTGTTCCACGGCAAACTGACTAGTATTTTACCTGTCGTGCCAGGCGGTTCGTATCAGGCGCAAGGGGTACTGCAATCATTAACCGTCGTGCCCGGCACGGACGGTGTGCTGGGAACCATTGAACTGGACCCTAACGATGATATCGATGCTTTACCCGACGGCATCTACGCCCAGGTGGCAGTCTACTCCGACCATTTCAGCCATGTTTCGGTGATGCGGAAAGTGCTGCTAAGAATGACCAGTTGGATGCATTATCTTTATTTGGATCATTAAATAATATTAATGTATTGAATCTTGTAAATGTGGTTGAGAGCAAAAAATTGCAAATACAGGACATGAGAATTCGCTGTTCAGGCAGCGAAACTCGAGCCCTTTTTGTCTAGTCCACTGAGAATATAAACGCTCCTTTGATGCCCAAAAGTGGACATTTAATTATTTCTTTTTACCTTGAGAGAAAACTGTTTCGGTGTAATACCAAAATAGCTCTTAAAGTTTCGAATGAAATAAGATGTACTGGTATATCCAACATCATATGCAATACTATTAATATGTTTTTCAGTGGATGTAATCATCTTTGCTGCATGATGCATTCTGATATCTAACACCAACGCATTAAAGTTATTGTTTTCTTTTTCAAGTTTTTTTCTAATCGAAACCTCAGACATATGCAAAATATCCCTAAGATCCATTAACTTCCAATTTCTTGATAAATCTGATTCGATAATTTTTTTGATTTTTTCTGTAAAAGTGATATCTGTTGAAACTGATAGTGTATAAACAAGAGGTTCAATTTCATGGATTCTGGAAAGTAAATAGGCTATTTTATAAACTTGTCTGTGTTTCGGTAAGTTATTATTAATCAGACGTTTAAAAATTTCTTTATCTGTTTCCTCAAGGATATAAAAAAATATTTTTTTTCTTATTTGACTCACTAGTTGATGGCCTAAAAGAAGTGGCTCCATAACCTTACACACGCTATTTAATAGATAGCTATCAATAGTATAGATATCATAAGGTATACCGCTGCCAAGCACTTTTAATGTTGCATCAACGACAAGATTCTTTTCTATATAGCATAAAGAAAAAGGAGGGATGTTAATAACATCTCCATCTTTTGCTTTAATAACTAATTGTGCATTTCTAATAAAAATCATTGCGCTATTATAAAAACGAATTTTTTTTAATGTAAGTGTATGATTTTTGTCTAGATTTCTATTGACAGAGATGTCAAGCTTTGTACAAGTAACTCGACTATTCATAAAGCCACCTCATGCTTTGTATATATATAATTCCATGAGTTATTAAGTTGTGTAAACTCGAAAATTCAACGTGAGTTAATTTTAAACAATCTAACAAATAATTAAAAAAACAATGAATTATATGCGTAATGGATGTAATCACTATAAGAATAATAATATTATCGTAATGAAATTATGCGTAATTAACGAGTCAATCCTCAGGTTCAATTGTTTGGTTAAAAAAAATTCTTAATAATGCGGGTAATTTCCTGGTTGTTTTCATCCCCAACTTAACTTTGATGCGACTGACTCGATAATAGATTTTTTCTTTTGAGAGATTAGTCATTTTTGAAATCTCTCTTACACTCTTACCATGAAAATAGAAAAGGTATAAAATCTCCATTTCAATATTATTTAAGGAGTTTATTGCTTCACTTACCGATGCCTTCTTTTTATGAATGTAGATAGAGTTATGATGTATTCTAATATTATTAGTATCAATACACTTTATCGATTTTCCGGATAACAGAAGACTATATGCATAATAATTTTTAATATCACAAATAAGATAAATCTCATTTGTATCAAAATCAGCTCTGACTATGTCATCGATTTCTGTAAAATCTATGCATCGAAATGTTTTGTTAATATCAGATATCAACCGCATCCCGTAATTGAAAAAATTATTATCACTGGCAAGTATAAAGACAAGATTCATACATATCCTAAAATATTATCTTTTATATTATGCGACAACTATAAGATAAAGATTTTTTAATATCTACATTAAAAATATAAAGATTTGATAAAAAACTATAACTAATTAACCAGTAAAATAACAATAATTACTTTTAGTAGAGTTGAGTACTTCAGGTGACGCTCATTATCGTATGCATTTATATAAATGATCTATAATCATTTTTCAGTATAAGGTCGTTTCATGTTGTTGATCTGTTGAGGAATATTCATTGTCACAATTAAGATATGTTCAAGGTAAATGGTATGTTTTCTTCAAAAAATCCCGACTTCAATAGCAGACAATCTGTTGCCATCAAAAGAACAATTGAACTTTTACTATAGGCATGTCGTGACAGATAAGATTATGTTGTTAAATACACTCTAAAATTTAAATTTTACTTATCAAAACATTCAATTTCCATGAGGATAACTTTAAATATAAATAAATGGCGCAATAAATAAAACTATTTCGTCCTTAATTTGAAGACTATTCATAACAAGCATAAAAAATAAAAACATCAAGAATAAAAATGAAAGTTAATTTAGCGTGTGTTTTCTAAATAAAATAAAGAGATATAAAAACCAGATAATGAGGTTTTATTGTTGACCATCTTATCTTATGCGAGGTAATTTTTGCGACGTTCATGAACTTCTGGGCATGAACAAATATAGGACTAACCGAATTTGGGGCTAACAATTCTTTAAAGGCTTTAAGGAGCATTAAATGAAAAAATTGGTTTTAGGTTCAGCTATTCTTGCTGTACTTGGGATGACTTCTACTGCAATGGCTGCAAACAGTGGTACTGTTAATTTTACAGGGGCTGTATCCAGCGCAACGTGTGATCTTAAAGTTACAAATGCTTCTGGAGCTGAGATACCTACAGTTGATTTAGGTACTGTATCAACGACGGGAACACCTGCTTCAGTTCAATTTAAGCTTGTTCCTTCAGATAATGCTTGCTTGGCAAAAAATGGAGCCCAGATTAGCTGGACATCAAATAATTTAACAACCCAAGGTTTTAGCAATGCAACTACGGGGGGAACAAATGCATATATGGCATTACTTACTTCTAATGCCCAAGAAACTGGTGCGAGCTCATATGTTAAATCCGGTCAAACTACTTTTAACTATCAAGTAACTAGTGGCGGTATTCGATCTTTTGATTACAGTGCTTCGTTAGTTAAACCTACTGGTACTGTGACTCCAGGCGCATTTTCAACTTCAGCAAGTTATGTTGTTGCTTATAAATAATATATGAGCGAAGGAAGGGAGGATTAATCTCCTCCCTTCTTATTACCTGATGTTTATGGCAAGGGAAAATAATGAAAAAAGAAATATTTATTGCCGCTATTATTTTTCATTTACTATCTAAAGGTGCTCTTGCCGAAGAGTTCAACTACAGCTTTATTCGTGGAGGGAGTAAGGATATTCCTGATGTTTTAAACAGCAATAAAGAAAACGTACCGGGTAAATATGTTGTTGATGTTGTTTTCAATGGTTCTAAAATCGCGTCATCTACTGAGATGAGCATCGCAAAAGAGGATGCTGAGGGGATATGTCTTTCTGATGAATGGCTAACTGAAAACGGCATTATAATTAATAAAGATTTTTATAAAAATGTTTATAATTCTGCACGCCAGTGCTATTTGCTGGGTAATGAGGCGAACAGTAAAGTCGCGTTTGATCAATCGTTGCAAGAAGTATCTATTGATTTGCCACAGGCAGGCTTCCAGGACGCAGCAAAAGATGGTGGTGTGTGGGACTATGGTAGTAACGGTTTTAAAATAGCTTATGACGTTAATACTGCAAAAAATAGCAACCAGGAAAGAACCACCTACAGTAGTATTGATGGCCAGGTGAATCTGGGCGAATGGGTGTTATTGGGTAGGGGGTATGCTTACCAGGGCGAAAATTTCGATACTAATAACCTGTTACTGACGCGGGCAATCAAATCACTGAAATCCGATTTGCAACTGGGCAAGACACAGCTTTATAACTCATTGAATAATGGTTTTACCTTTTACGGTGCTCAGCTTAAATCGAATCAGGATATGTATCCGTGGAACTCTCGTGCCTATTCGCCGGTAATTAATGGTATTGCGCGAACCCATGCCAGGGTAACCATTGAGCAGAGTGGTTATACCTTAAAATCTATTGTCGTGCCTCCGGGACCATTTGTGATCAACGATCTTAACGGCGTTTACTCTGGCGATTTGATCATGAAAATCTATGAAGAGGATGGCTCCGTTCGTGAACAGCGTTTCCCTGTCGCAGTGTTGCCTAATTTGTTAAGACCGGGAACGTATAACTACGCCCTCGCCATGGGTAGCAAAGTTAACCAAGATAATGGCGAACGGGATAAAGAAAGTCTGTTTGCCCAAATGAGTTATGACTATGGATTCGAGCCTTTTACACTCAATAGCTCTTTATTGCTGGATAAAAATTATAACAATATTGGTTTAGGACTAATTCGCTCGTTTGGATGGTTTGGAGCCATGTCTTTTAGTGGCAACTTATCACAAGCAAAATACCATAATGGTAAGAATCTAAAAGGCTATAGCACGTCATTAAAATATGCAAAAGCGCTTGGTGATAATGCAAATTTACAGCTTATTGGTTACCGTTTTAATTCAGAGGATTATATTGACTATGCTGATTTTACTTATAATTCATATAGTTTTATAAGAAATAGGCCAAAGCAACGCTATGAGTCAATCGTTACCTACCAGCTACCAGAAAAAGGTATGTTTTTAAACTTTTCTGCGTGGAAGGAAGATTACTGGGATAATTATAACGAGGTCGGTGCTAACTTAAGTCTGACAAAAAGTTTTGATCAAATAACAATGACACTGAACGGTGGTTATTCCAGACTGCAAAATATGGATGCTGACTATAATGTTGGTTTGTCATTAAGTGTGCCGTTAAGTCTGTTTGATAAAACACATTATAGTTTTTCGAATGTTAACTATGATCGACGTACGGGGACCAGTATGAATACTGGGATCTCAGGAATGATTAATCAAAGGCTGAGTTATAACGCATCAGTTAACCAGACGCGTGATACTATCGGTGGTACACTTTCTGCCTCCTATTTATTCGACTGGATGCAGACGTCAGCAACGTATTCACAAACTGGGAAAAATTCATCTACTTCACTCCAGTTGGGTGGTAGTGTAATTGGTGTGCCAGAAGGTGGCATAATATTTACTCCAGTTAAAAATGATCAACTGGCTATCGTGCAAATGAAAGATGTCCCCGGTGTTATGTTTAACGGTTCTTTACCGGGAGATAAATATGGTCGGGCGGTAATCCCACTTACTGCTTATAACAATAATACGATTTCTGTAAATGCAGAAAAATTACCGAAGAATATTGAGCTTACAGATAATGCGATTAATGTGACCCCAACGGGAAATGCTATCATTTATAAAAATGTGAAGTTTAAGAAAATTAATACCTATGTGGTTAAACTTTATGGGAAAAATGGTTATGTCGTTCCTATGGGTAGCATCGCAAAAAATACACAGGGTAAAGAAGTGGGTTATGTAAATAACGGTGGTATTTTGCTGATGAACCTTGAAACACACGATGAAGGTGTTATTTCGCTTGACCAGTGTCAATTTAATACGCAGTCACTGAAGAAAAACTATGACCAAACTCAGGAGATTCACTGTGAGTAACAATGTAATGAAAAAAATAAATCTCATGCCAGTATTGGCTTTGCTGCTGATCTGCTTTAATAGCCATGCTGCCTTTGTTCTCAATAGTACGCGTTATATTTTTGCGGGCGATAAGGATAACATTTCAGTCCAGGTCAATAATGAATCTTCTCAAGAGTATGGCGGTCAAATCTGGATCGATAATGCAAATGCAAGAGATCAGAACGTTTACTTTGCCCCCAGTCCGACCTTTTTCAAAGTTTCTGGTGGACATAAACAAATTTTGCGTCTCCTGAAAATTAATGACAGTTTACCCAAAGACAAAGAATCACTGTTTTGGGTCAACGTCCAGGAAATCCCTAAAGCACCAAAAGAGGGCACAAACTCCCTTGCCATAGCATTGCATACTCAGGTTAAGATGATTTATCGGCCTGAGTCACTAAAAGAGGGTAGGGAAGATGCGGAGAAAAATATCAAGATCATCCATGAGGGGGGAAATACGATTCTATATAATAACTCTCCGTACTATTTTGCAGTGATTAATGTAAAGCAAAATGGTCATGATGTGAAACTTAGCGAAGAAACTAAAAATAAGATCGCGGCTTTTGCGCCTTTTGAGAAGGTATCTCTGGGAAGTAAACTTTCAGGAAAAGATATTTCAATTGTTTCTTTTGATGATTATGGCGTAGACCGGGAATATAAACTCTAGCCCAAACCTTTATTATTAAGGAGAATGCTATGCAGAAATTATTATTTCTTGTATTTACGCTATTTTTTATTTCGCCACATAGTCATGCGGCGGTGGATTGCTCCAGTGGTAGAATTACTCTTGGATATGATAATACGACTACAAATTACAATACTTACAACTCTACGCAGAATGGACCCGTTGCTACATTAGTTGCTAATGTATCGCAGAATTTTTCGTGCGGTGGTGATTATATCGAAACAACCACTATGAAAAGGAAAAGTTATTTAGTCTTACCTATTACCAGTGGGGGAACTTGTAGTAATGGTGTTTTAACTACTACCATTCCCGGCGTTGTCTGGCGCCTTGATGGATTTACCTGTTTGGGGAATGGGTTAAAGACCACTAAAGAATTAAACGGCGGTGATACCTGGTCTGGGACAGTAGGGAAACTTATCTTAACACTGACAGATGAGTATTGGCGGCAGAATAATTCCACACGAACATTTACTTTACCGGCCCCTTCTCAAGGAAATGTCAAGGGAACGAATGTTAATGTCGTGGTAACAGCAAATCCGGCAACCTTGACGCATAAAGTTATGCACTTAGGTAGTTGCTCGATGGCAACAACACCAGTTAATTTGGACTTCGGGACTATATCACCCATTGAAATTAATAAAGGAGCTCTATATCAATCTGTTACTGTTACCTGGAACTGCGTTAACAAAGCACTCGCAGTGAATGGTTTTAATTTACGTTTTGATCCTGAGAATGTTGTTAATGCTAACCAAGCCACTTTTAGTGCCACTGCTACTGATGGTAAAAAACTAAATTTCCAGTTGGTTCAATATAATCAAGGGAAAGAAACACCTCCCCAGCTTAATAAAAGCATTCAGGTGTATGCTCCAGTAACGAATGATGTTTACAATACACTTAGTTTAAGAATAAAAGTATTGCCAGCATCAACTTATCCCACAGGGAAAGTATCAACGTATTTAACAATTACAGCGACATATATGTAACTGGTGATATTTTATGGGAAAGTGGAAAATATTATTTTGCATGATTGCATTACTTTGCAATTGCTGCTATGCGTCGCGAACTATTTCGAATAGAGTAAACATCACGGCGACGATGGCTCTCAACACCTGTGCATTAACGTTAACACCAGACAACGTGAATTTTGGTGGAGTACGTATTGATGAGATTGACGCGGCGAGTATTTCTCCGCAGACTGTATCGCTTGCAATGCAATGTAGTTGGCCTGCTAGCGGGGTATCGGTAAAGTTTGTACCAAAGGATGGAGTTTCCACTAGTGACCCAAATATCATGAAAACAGGACTAGCTGGTGTTGGCCTGGCTTTATCGTGGAAAAAGAGTACAGCTTCTGACTTTACCAATATTAATTACAATACGTCGTTGCAACTCAATGCTCAGGAACAATCAAGTAATGTGGCATTAGGGCAGTTTAAACTTTTACCAAAAAAGGTTCCTGAGCAAACAATACAAAGTGGCAATATAGCAACCAGTCTAACTGTCGAGGTTAGCTATGATTAACTCTTTCTGTAAATATATTCTTATAGCAGTGACTGCGCAGGCTCCTCTCTGGAGTAATAATGCACTTGCTGCACAAACGGCAAGTGCAAACCTACCGATTACGATGGCAGTAACAAATCCACAATGTACCATTAATAATGGGCAAGGATTACCTGCCACCGTTCAGCTTCCTGTTGTCACAACCGCGGGAGTATTTGCGGATAACAATAGTACCGAAGTTCCTATTGTTATTAACTGCGCGGGGAGTGTCTCGAAATTTGAAATTACATTAATAGGAGGAACTGCTTCGAAAATCACGACCAGTAATAATATGGTTGATATTGCACTTGTATGGAAACAGGGAGGTTCAGCTGTTCAGTTTGGAACACCAGTAGCTTTAAATAAAGCACCATATCTTGTAAGTAATAAGGAATTTGATGCTTCGCTAATAGCCACCGTCACACCACATACAGGAAATATACCAGCGGGTATCTATACTGCGAGTTTACCTATAACGTTAACGTACTATTAATAAAGTATTGAGGAAGTTATCAATTGGTCCGTATTAATGCTGGGGTTATTTCATTGGTATTAATGTCTGGTTAAATCACTCTTAATAGCGCGCCAGACATCTAAAACGAATTATTAAATACATTAAGTTAAAATTTCATCGTAAAAAAATTAGATTATAGCGATATTGACAATGAATTTTGTATATACTCTAAAGTTAAATAAAAAAAGAGAGTTGGTTGTAGTATCTGAACTTTCTGGTGGGGTTAAAAAATCAGCTCGAAATAAGCTATTAAAATCTGTTGTTGTTTTAATGACTACTTTAGCTACTCAACTCTATTCACCATTAATTCAGGCGTCAATTGTGGGAATGGATATCCCATATCAGACCTATCGTGATTTCGCTGAAAATAAAGGAGCGTTCTCAGTCGGAGCGCTGGATATTCCTTTGTATAAGAAAGACGGGACGTTGTACTCCACACTGAATAAGGCGCCAATGATAGATTTTAGCGCTGTTGATAGTGGACAGACAGTAGCTACGTTAATTTCGCCACAATATATTGTAAGCGTAAAGCATAATACTGGCTATAAGAATGTTCGGTTTGGCTACAGAGATGATAGTTCTTATATTCTTGTCGATCGTAATAATAGTTCTGTAGATTTCCATACTCCGCGTTTAAATAAAATTGTAACCGAAGTGGTTCCGGCTGATATAACCGATGCCGGTACTGCCAACGGAACTTATCAAAATCAAGACCGTTTTCCGATCTTTTACCGTGTTGGTACTGGTACGCAATATGTGAAAGACCGTAATGGGAAATTAACTCAACTTGCTGGCGGTTACGCATATAGAACGGGCGGGACCGTTGGTAAACCAACATCATCAAACAAGAGAATAGTGTCCAACCCTGGTAATACCTATTCTGCGGCTAACGGCCCTATGCCTTCCTATGGAATCCCCGGTGATAGTGGCTCTCCCCTTTTTGCCTGGGATACGCAACGTAATAAATGGGTGTTGGTTGCAGTACTCAATTCCTATGCGGGTAATGCAGGAAAAACCAACTGGTTTACCGTTATTCCAGTGAATGAAGTGAGTGCCAATATTGAGGCTGATACTGACGCGCCAGTGACGCCAACGAGTACAACCGAAAATATTAACTGGACTTACGATATTTCCACGGGTACCGGTAAGCTGACCCAGGGAACGGATGCCTGGGAGATGCATGGTCGTGACACTGGAAGTAGTGCTGTTTCATTTAATCATGGAAAGGATTTGTCCTTCGAAAACACCGGCACAGTGGTATTAAAGGATATTGTCAATCAGGGAGCGGGTACGCTCACATTTAACGGTGATTACATAGTAAAACCGGACGCTGATCAGACTTGGGTAGGGGGCGGTATTATTGTCAATGGTGATCATACCGTGAACTGGCAAGTTAACGGTGTTAAGGGCGATAGTATGCATAAGCTAGGTACCGGGACGTTAAACATTTCCGGCACTGGCATCAATCCCGGAACGCTCAGTGTGGGTGATGGAACAGTTGTGCTCGCCCAAAAACCAGATAGCAACGGTCAGGTTCAGGCGTTCGAGTCCGCCAGTATTGTTAGTGGTAGGCCAACTCTGGTACTGAGCGATAGTCAGCAAATGAACCCGGATAATATCAAATGGGGGTATCGTGGCGGCAAACTCGATATTAACGGTAATGATTTAACCTTTCATGCGTTAAATGCAGCTGATGAAGGAGCGATATTAACCAATAGCGGTTCGCTTGCGACAACTAGCCTGGATTTTAATTCAACAGACACCACGAAGCCGGTGACGACGATGTTCCATGGTTTTTTCACTGGCAATGTGAATGTTAAAAATAACGCAACATCCAATGTGAATAATACATTCGTGGTTGATGGCGGAATTAATACGCCAGCGGGTAGTATGACGCAGCAGGGGGGGCGCCTCTTTTTTCAGGGACATCCGGTTATCCATGCTGTGAGCACTCAGTCAGTCGCCAATAAATTAAAGGCGCTGGGCGATGATTCCGTGCTCACCCAACCTGTCTCTTTCACGCAAAGTGACTGGCAAACACGGCAATTTAATCTGAAGTCGCTGGATCTCAACAATGCGGCATTTTACCTTGCTCGTAATGCAGGATTAATCACAACAATCAATGCCAATAATTCCACTGTTACTTTGGGTAGTGAAGATCTTTATATAGATACCAATGATGGTAATGGCGTAAAAACGACACCTGTGGAAGGTCAATCAGTTGCGACTGCATCAGAAGATCAAAGCCACTTTACGGGGAACGTTAATCTGACAAATGGCTCAGCCCTGCGGGTCAATGAGAACTTCAGTGGTGGAATTATCAGTAGCAATAGTAGTGTAACTATCTCTTCGACTAACGCGAATCTGACCGAGAGCAGCATGTTTACCCACTCTGTAATCAAACTCTCTGATAATGCTCAACTGACAAGCACTGCCGGTTTGCAATCGGATGGTACTATCGAGTTCGGAAATGGGGCAAAACTCTCATTGTTAGGGGAATCATCGTCAACCTTTACGCCTTTTTCAGCAACGGCCTGGAATCTCAAGGGGACCGGATCCTCGCTGAATATTGGTTCTGGCACCAACGTCAATGGCGACATTAATGCATGGTCTGATACCAACATTAACTTTGGGAATAGCGGAAAACAAAGTACGTCATCAGGCATTTTGTATACAGGCGATATCTACGCACCAGAAGCTAATGTCAGCATTGATAACACTTCATGGACATTGAACAAAACCTCATTGCTGGGCAATCTGACACTCAAAAACAGTCAGCTTATTATGTCTACAGATGGCAAGACCAGCAGCGGCATCAAGGTTGTTGATACGTTTAGTGGAGAAAACAATATTCTGTATGTGAAACCGACCCGGTCGCTTAGTGAAATGTCGGTCAGCAATATTCCGCTTATTACCGCCAAAAACGTAACCAACAATACCCGGGTATTTAAAACGGTGACCCAACAAACAGGCTTTCACTCAATGACTCCAAAGATTGAGGTGGTTAATGTCGATGGGACTACACAGTGGCGTCTGAAAGGATTCGATGTTCAGAGTGATAGTACAGCGCTTAAAGAAGGTCAGCGTTTGATGAACACTAATATTAAAAACTTTCTGACTGAGGTTAATAACTTAAACCGTCGTATGGGTGACCTGCGCGATACAAAAGGTGAAACCGGCGCATGGGCTCGGTTGATGAACTCTTCTGGCTCAGGTTATGGCGGTTTTTCCGATCGCCACGTACATCTGCAGGTTGGTGCTGACAGAAAGCATCATTTTGAGGGGGGAGATCTTTTTACAGGCGTCATGATGACCGTTACCGATAGTAAAGCCAGCGCTGAAAGTTATCAGGGGAAAACCCGTTCCGTAGGTGGTGGACTGTACGCATCGACATTGTTTGATTCAGGCGTGTATGTTGACGTAATCGGTAAATATGTCCATCACAGCAACGACTATTTACTGCAAACGATGGGATTAAAGGCAGACGATACTGCTCACTCATGGTATTTAGGCGCAGAAACGGGTTGGCGCTATCAGTGGAAGCCTGATGTCTTTATTGAACCGCAGGCCGAACTGGTTTACGGGACGTTGTCAGGCAATACCTTTAACTGGCAATACAACGGTATGGATGTCAGCATGGAGCGTAAAAAGGCAAAACCCTTGATTGGCCGTACTGGTGTGGAGTTTGGAAAAACACTGGATGGCCGCGACTGGCAGGTTACAGCGAAGGCTGGTTTAAGTTATCAATTTGACCTGCGTAATACTGGTGCTACCACGTACCGTGATTTTGCTGGTGAGTCCACCGTGTACAACGGTAAAGATGGTCGTATGTTAGCCAATATTGGGATTGATACACGCATTAAAGACAATACCCGTATCGGCCTGACCGTTGAGAAATCAGCATTTGGTAAGTACAACGTCGATAATGCGATCAATGCTAATATCCGCTATACATTCTAATATTTAGAATCTCACCCGAAAGGTCGTTTCATCTACAAGGCCCGATATGCGTACGTATCGGGCCATCTTGCGTTTGTCATCACACTCATATCAATAACACCTGCTTATTTGTAACCATGGGTCATACTCATATTTTGTTAACAAAAAGGAAACATAATGAAACTCGTCGGTAGCTACACCAGCCCGTTTGTACGCAAACTTTCTATTCTGTTGTTAGAAAAGGGCATAACTTTCGAATTTATTAATGAACTGCCCTATAACGCGGACAACGGCGTGGCGCAATTTAACCCGTTAGGGAAAGTGCCGGTGCTGGTGACCGAAGAGGGTGAATGTTGGTTTGATTCGGCGATCATCGCTGAATATATTGAATTAATGAATGTCGCTCCGGCGATGTTGCCGCGCGATCCGCTGGAGTCGTTGCGAGTGCGCAAAATTGAGGCACTGGCGGATGGCATTATGGATGCCGGGCTGGTATCGGTGCGTGAACAGGCGCGTCCGGCGGCGCAGCAGTCTGAAGATGAATTGTTACGCCAGCGGGAGAAAATCAACCGCAGTCTGGATGTGCTGGAAGGATATCTGGTCGATGGCACGCTCAAAACCGATACGGTCAATCTGGCGACTATCGCCATTGCCTGTGCCGTTGGATATCTCAATTTCCGCCGCGTTGCGCCAGGCTGGTGTGTCGACCGCCCACACTTAGTCAAACTGGTCGAAAACCTCTTTAGCCGCGAAAGTTTTGCTCGCACCGAACCGCCAAAGGCTTGATGCGCGATATGTCCTCCTGACCCATCTCACGTTACAATCCGTGGTTATGTTAAACGCCCTTCTCCGTGTGAGAGGGCCTTGATCAGCCAGGTTTCCTATGACAACCGAAACGCGTTCCCTCTATAGTCAACTTCCGGCTATTGATCGCTTATTGCGCGATAGCTCCTTCCTTTCTTTGCGTGATACTTATGGTCACACCCGCGTGGTGGAATTGTTGCGTCAGATGCTCGACGAAGCGCGAGAAGTGATTCGTGGCAGCCAGACGCTGCCCGCATGGTGTGAAAACTGGGCGCAAGAAGTTGATGCCCGGTTGACGAAAGAGGCGCAAAGCGCGCTGCGTCCGGTGATCAACCTGACGGGAACCGTGCTGCATACCAACCTTGGGCGAGCTTTACAGGCGGAAGCCGCGGTGGAAGCCGTTACGAAGGCTATGCGTTCGCCAGTGACCCTCGAGTACGATCTGGACGACGCCGGACGCGGACATCGCGATCGGGCGCTGGCGCAGCTGCTGTGCCGTATTACGGGGGCGGAAGATGCCTGTATCGTTAATAACAATGCGGCGGCGGTGTTATTGATGTTGGCGGCCACTGCCAGCGGGAAAGAGGTGGTGGTTTCTCGCGGCGAACTGGTGGAGATTGGCGGCGCGTTTCGTATTCCTGATGTCATGCGTCAGGCAGGCTGCACCCTACACGAAGTGGGGACCACCAACCGCACGCACGCTAATGATTATCGCCAGGCGGTGAATGAAAATACCGCGCTGTTGATGAAAGTACATACCAGTAACTACAGCATTCAGGGATTCACCAAAGCGATAGATGAAGCGGAACTGGTGGCGCTCGGCAAAGAGCTGGATGTCCCCGTAGTGACTGATTTAGGCAGTGGCTCGCTGGTCGATCTTAGCCAGTACGGTTTGCCGAAAGAGCCAATGCCGCAGGAGTTGATTGCGGCGGGCGTCAGTCTGGTGAGCTTCTCCGGCGACAAGTTGTTAGGCGGGCCGCAGGCAGGAATTATTGTTGGTAAAAAAGAGATGATCGCCCGACTGCAAAGCCACCCGCTGAAGCGTGCATTACGCGCGGATAAAATGACCCTTGCGGCGCTGGAAGCCACGTTGCGTCTTTATTTACACCCTGAAGCTCTGAGTAAAAAATTACCGACCCTGCGCCTGCTTACCCGCAGCGCAGAGGTCATTCAAATCCAGGCACAACGTTTACAGGCTCCCCTTGCCGCACATTACGGCGCGGAGTTTGCGGTACAGGTTATGCCATGTCTTTCGCAGATTGGCAGTGGTTCGCTGCCGGTTGATCGCCTGCCGAGCGCGGCATTAACGTTTACACCCCATGATGGACGCGGTAGCCACCTTGAGTCATTAGCCGCCCGCTGGCGTGAATTGCCAGTGCCGGTGATTGGTCGTATTTATGACGGACGATTGTGGCTGGATTTACGCTGCCTTGAAGATGAGCAACGGTTTTTGGAGATGTTGTTGAAATGATTATTGCGACTGCCGGACACGTTGACCACGGCAAAACAACCTTGTTGCAGGCGATTACGGGCGTAAATGCCGACCGTCTGCCGGAAGAAAAAAAGCGCGGCATGACCATCGATCTCGGCTATGCCTACTGGCCGCAGCCGGATGGTCGCGTGCCTGGTTTTATCGACGTACCCGGTCATGAAAAGTTTCTTTCCAACATGCTGGCGGGCGTTGGTGGTATTGATCACGCGCTGTTGGTGGTGGCGTGCGATGACGGCGTGATGGCACAGACCCGTGAGCATCTGGCGATTTTGCAGCTGACCGGTAACCCGATGCTGACAGTGGCGCTGACCAAAGCCGATCGCGTGGACGAAGCGCGTGTTGATGAGGTTGAACGCCAGGTAAAGGAGGTGCTGCGGGAATACGGTTTTGCTGAGGCAAAACTGTTTATCACCGCAGCAACCGAAGGTCGGGGAATTGATGCCCTGCGCGAGCATCTGCTTCAGTTACCAGAACGCGAACACGCCAGCCAACATAGTTTCCGCCTCGCGATCGACCGCGCATTTACCGTAAAAGGTGCCGGGCTGGTCGTTACCGGTACGGCGTTAAGCGGGGAAGTGAAGGTAGGCGATTCAATCTGGCTGACTGGTGTAAATAAACCGATGCGCGTGCGTGCGCTACATGCGCAAAATCAGCCAACAGAAACTGCCCATGCCGGGCAGCGTATCGCGCTTAACATCGCGGGTGATGCGGAAAAAGAGCAGATTAACCGTGGCGACTGGCTGCTTGCCGATGTGCCGCCGGAGCCGTTCACACGGGTGATTGTCGAGCTTCAAACCCATACACCGCTGACCCAGTGGCAGCCGCT
Organism: Escherichia sp. WS568; assembly: GCF_046486085.1. Lineage (NCBI taxonomy): Bacteria > Pseudomonadati > Pseudomonadota > Gammaproteobacteria > Enterobacterales > Enterobacteriaceae > Escherichia > Escherichia sp. WS568. The sequence goes on along the minus strand of NZ_JBJQMC010000025.1, from coordinate 42,704 downwards.
GCATATTCACCACGCCGCCAGCCACGTTACGGGACGCGTTTCGCTGCTGGAAGATAACCTTGCCGAGCTGGTGTTCGACACGCCGCTGTGGCTGGCGGATAACGATCGCATAGTGCTGCGCGATATCTCGGCCCGCAACACGCTGGCGGGGGCGCGTGTGGTGATGCTTAACCCGCCGCGTCGCGGTAAGCGTAAGCCGGAATATCTGCAATGGCTGGCGTCTCTTGCACGGGCGCAGAGCGATGCCGATGCGTTATCTGTTCATCTGGAACGCGGCGCGGTTAACCTTGCTGATTTCGCCTGGGCGCGCCAGCTCAACGGCGAAGGGATGCGCGAACTGCTGCAACAGCCTGGCTATATTCAGGCTGGTTATAGCTTGTTGAATGCGCCGGTTGCCGCCCGCTGGCAGCGGAAAATTCTCGACACATTAGCGACTTATCATGAGCAACATCGCGATGAACCTGGTCCTGGGCGCGAACGTCTGCGACGTATGGCGTTGCCAATGGAAGATGAAGCGCTGGTACTGTTGCTGATTGAAAAGATGCGCGAAAGCGGCGACATCCTCAGTCATCACGGCTGGCTGCATCTGCCGGATCACAAAGCGGGCTTCAGCGAAGAGCAGCAGGCCATCTGGCAAAAAGCAGAGCCACTGTTTGGTGACGAACCGTGGTGGGTGCGAGACCTGGCAAAAGAGACGGGAACCGACGAGCAGGCAATGCGCCTGACTCTACGCCAGGCGGCGCAGCAGGGGATAATTACCGCGATCGTTAAAGATCGTTATTACCGTAACGATCGGATTGTCGAGTTTGCTAATATGATCCGCGATCTCGATCAGGAGTGTGGTTCAACCTGCGCGGCGGATTTCCGCGATCGCTTAGGCGTAGGCCGAAAGCTGGCAATTCAGATTCTGGAATATTTTGACCGCATTGGCTTTACGCGTCGTCGTGGAAATGATCATTTATTACGCGACGCATTATTATTTCCGGAAAAATAAGGAAATGATTAATTCATAATAAATATGAATTAATACAAAATTTCTTATTAATGTTAAGAAGGCACGTTATTTGATGAATGTAACGTGCTTTTTATTAAAAATATTTTAATAAACGGTAATGTTGATCATATTTTCAAATGAAAATTCTCAGTAAGCTGCCCGCCCTTTTTTACACTTTCAGGAGTGTGTTATGGCAGCTTCAACCTTTTTTATTCCTTCCGTGAATGTTATTGGTGCTGATTCATTGAATGATGCAATGAATATGATGGCAGATTATGGATTTACCCGTACCTTAATTGTCACCGACAATATGTTAACGAAATTGGGTATGGCGGGTGATGTGCAAAAAGCACTGGAAGAACGCAATATTTTTAGCGTTATTTATGATGGCACCCAACCTAACCCCACCACGGAAAACGTCGCCGCAGGTTTGAAATTACTTAAAGAAAATAATTGCGATAGCGTGATCTCCTTAGGCGGTGGTTCTCCGCACGACTGCGCAAAAGGTATTGCGCTGGTGGCAGCCAATGGCGGCGATATTCGCGATTACGAAGGCGTTGACCGCTCTGCAAAACCGCAGCTGCCGATGATCGCCATCAATACCACGGCGGGTACGGCCTCTGAAATGACCCGTTTCTGCATCATCACTGACGAAGCGCGTCATATCAAAATGGCGATTGTTGATAAACATGTAACTCCGTTGCTTTCTGTCAATGACTCATCTCTGATGGTCGGTATGCCGAAGTCACTGACCGCCGCAACGGGTATGGATGCCTTAACGCACGCTATCGAAGCGTATGTTTCTATTGCCGCCACGCCGATCACTGACGCTTGCGCCCTGAAAGCCGTGACCATGATTGCCGAAAACCTGCCGTTAGCCGTTGAAGATGGCAGTAATGCGAAAGCGCGTGAAGCAATGGCTTATGCCCAGTTCCTCGCCGGTATGGCGTTCAATAATGCTTCTCTGGGTTATGTTCATGCGATGGCGCACCAGCTGGGCGGTTTCTACAACCTGCCACACGGTGTATGTAATGCTGTTCTGCTGCCACACGTTCAGGTATTCAATAGCAAAGTCGCTGCAGCACGTCTGCGTGACTGTGCCGCTGCAATGGGCGTGAACGTGACTGGTAAAAACGACGCGGAAGGTGCTGAAGCCTGCATTAACGCCATCCGTGAACTGGCGAAGAAAGTGGATATCCCGGCAGGCCTGCGTGACCTGAACGTGAAAGAAGAAGATTTCGCGGTACTGGCCACCAATGCCCTGAAAGATGCGTGTGGGTTTACTAACCCGATTCAGGCAACTCACGAAGAGATTGTGGCAATTTATCGCGCTGCGATGTAATCATCATTCCCACAATGGCTGGCGAGTTGTCAGCCGCTTTTTCAACTATCTCAAAACTTGCTTTTTTTGAGATAGTTTCTCTTTCCTGCTATATACTATCTCAATATTGCGCTTTTTTGAGATAAGCACATGGCTATCAAATCACCTCCCGGACTTATTCCTTTATCACACTTATCGGGTGAGGAACTCCTGGCCCACCTGCGCTTTAACCGGGTTACCGATGAAAAAGGACGTTATCTGCCTTTTGATGAGTTGCAGTACCGCATCAAAAAAGGAGAAAACGTCGATGTGGCGTGGACGCTTACCCGTCTGGCGCGCAACGCGGCGATCCAACGAATTAATTATTGCAATGAAGCGGGTGAACAGGCCGGATTCAACATTACCCCGGTGATTGCAGAAGCGTGCGAGCTTGTCGACAAACGTGCTACCGCGCTGGCGCTGAAAGATCAGACTGAACGGTTACGCGGGGCCGGAGCCGAGTTAAGCCAGTTACGCCTGGAAGAGCCGATCACCAGCTCCCAGCTGGAGGGTGCGAATACTACAACGCTGGTGGCGAGAAAAATGCTGGAAACAGGGCGGTCGCCACGCACTGAAGACGAGCATATGATTGCGGGAAATGCCCGGCTGATGGCGGAAATTCCGCACTTACTCGCAGAACCGCTGACACCTGCGCTTATTCGCCAGTTACATGCCATTGGTATGGGTGGAATCAATGACGCGAAATATCGTCCGGGAGAATTTCGTGAAACAGATGATGTTGTGATCGCCGACTATGATGGCAATATAGTGCATCAACCGCCCGCTGCGGCATTGTTACCGGAACGGCTGGAAAAAGTTTGCCAGTGGTTAAACAGCCATGAAGGGTATATTCATCCGTTGGTCCGTGCCTGCATTCTGCATTTTATGCTGGCCCATGAACATCCGTTTCGGGATGGCAACGGGCGCACCAGTCGGGCGCTGTTTTACTGGTATATGCTGAAATCGGGCTACGATGTCTTTAAATATATTTCCATCAGCCGTTTGCTTCATGCTGCACCGGTCAAATATGCCGCCAGCTACCAGTACACTGAATCAGATGGTATGGATCTGACTTATTTCCTTGAATATCAGGCGGGTGTCATTAAACGTGCTCTGCAAAACTGGCAGCAGCATATCGATGAAATTACACAACGAAGCGCAAAACTCGATAGTGTGCTGTTTAGCTCTGGTGTGCTTAAACGCCTGAATCCGCGCCAGGTAACGCTCCTGAATGTGATGCTCGCCAATCCGGGGAAAGAGTACACAGTTGCTGAAATTAGCGCGAGCCTGGGCGTCTCTGATAATACGGCTCGAGCTGATTTACGGACAATTGTTAAAGAAGGGTTTGCGCAAGAGAAGAAAATTAATGACCAGCAAGCCGTGTACTTCGCGCATTATCCGCTGTAACCCTTGCCCGTAAATTCGTGATAGCCGTCGTAAAGCTGTTATCGACTGGCGAAGATTTCGCCAGTCACGTCTACCCTTGTTATACCTCACACCGCAAGGAGACGATCATGACCAATAATCCCCCTTCAGCACAGATTAAGCCCGGCGAGTATGGTTTCCCCCTCAAGTTAAAAGCCCGCTACGACAACTTTATTGGCGGCGAATGGGTAGCCCCTGCCGACGGCGAGTATTACCAGAACCTGACGCCGGTGACCGGACAGCTGCTGTGCGAAGTGGCGTCTTCGGGCAAACGAGACATCGATCTGGCGCTGGATGCTGCGCACAAAGTGAAAGATAAATGGGCGCATACTTCGGTGCAGGATCGCGCGGCGATTCTGTTTAAGATTGCCGATCGGATGGAGCAGAACCTCGAACTGTTAGCGACCGCTGAAACCTGGGATAACGGCAAACCCATTCGCGAAACCAGTGCTGCTGATGTGCCGCTGGCGATTGACCATTTTCGCTATTTTGCCTCGTGTATTCGGGCGCAGGAAGGCGGTATTAGTGAAGTGGATAGCGAAACTGTGGCTTATCACTTCCACGAACCGTTAGGCGTGGTGGGGCAGATTATTCCGTGGAACTTCCCGCTGCTGATGGCGAGCTGGAAAATGGCTCCCGCGCTGGCGGCGGGCAACTGTGTGGTGCTGAAACCCGCACGTCTTACCCCGCTCTCAGTACTGCTGCTAATGGAAATCGTCGGTGATTTACTGCCGCCGGGCGTGGTGAACGTGGTCAACGGTGCGGGCGGAGAAATTGGCGAATATCTGGCGACCTCGAAACGCATCGCCAAAGTGGCGTTTACCGGCTCAACGGAAGTGGGCCAACAAATTATGCAGTACGCCACGCAAAACATTATTCCGGTGACGCTGGAGCTGGGCGGCAAATCCCCAAATATCTTCTTTGCTGATGTGATGGATGAAGAAGATGCCTTTTTCGATAAAGCGCTGGAAGGCTTTGCACTGTTTGCCTTTAACCAGGGCGAAGTTTGCACCTGTCCAAGCCGTGCTTTAGTGCAGGAGTCTATCTACGAACGCTTTATGGAACGCGCCATCCGCCGTGTCGAAAGCATTCGCAGCGGTAACCCGCTCGACAGCGTGACGCAAATGGGGGCGCAGGTTTCGCACGGGCAATTGGAAACCATCCTCAACTACATTGATATTGGTAAAAAAGAGGGCGCAGACGTGCTCACCGGCGGGCGGCGCAAGCTGCTGGAAGGCGAACTGAAAGACGGCTACTACCTCGAACCGACGATTCTGTTTGGTCAGAATAATATGCGCGTGTTCCAGGAAGAAATTTTTGGTCCGGTGCTGGCGGTGACCACCTTCAAAACGATGGAAGAAGCGCTGGAGCTGGCGAACGACACGCAATATGGCCTGGGCGCGGGTGTCTGGAGCCGCAACGGTAATCTGGCCTATAAGATGGGGCGCGGCATTCAGGCCGGGCTCGTGTGGACCAACTGTTATCACGCTTACCCGGCACATGCGGCGTTTGGCGGCTACAAACAGTCGGGCATCGGACGCGAAACCCATAAGATGATGCTTGAGCATTACCAGCAAACCAAGTGCCTGCTGGTGAGCTACTCGGATAAACCGTTGGGGCTGTTCTGATATAAGAAGCTGGTCGCATTGGGTATTCATTGCCTGATGCGACGCTTACGCGTCTTATCATGCCTACGGGGACCTGACCGTAGGCCGGATAAGGCGTACACGCCGCATCCGGCATAAACAAAGCGCACGTTGTTACAATTTACGTTTTAAATCTACGTGCGCAATAACCCAGACTACGCCAACAGAAGTGCGTTTCTGGGGCGTGTTTTGCCAGGAGTTTAATCTCGCGTTTCGATGGTGAGCGGGCGAACCAGGCCATAAATCACCATTGGCGTTCCGAGGCCAATCAGCAATAAACGGTAGATAATTGAAGGTTTAATACGCTTAATCTGCATTGTGGATGTTTTACGGTTTTTATTCATAAATTTGGTCAATAGTTACATTATTTCAATATGATAAGCTTCGACCTATTGAAAAGCCAGGCACACACTTCAGAAAGTATATAAAAAACCATATGTCGTTATATAAATAAGGAAATTGCACCGCATTATGGTATTTCATAATATGCGTTAATTGTTCTTTTTTATATTCTCTGAGGGAAATATGTTCCTGGATTATTTTGCACTGGGAGTGCTTATTTTTGTATTTCTGGTGATCTTCTATGGGATTATTATTTTACATGATATTCCCTACCTGATTGCTAAAAAACGTAATCATCCACATGCCGACGCCATTCATGTTGCTGGTTGGGTAAGTCTTTTTACGTTACATGTTATCTGGCCATTTTTGTGGATTTGGGCCACGCTTTACCGCCCGGAGCGTGGATGGGGAATGCAAAACCATGACTCCTCCGTTGTGCAACTACAACAGCGTATTGCCGGGCTGGAGAAACAGCTCGCTGACATCAAATCCTCTTCTGCCGAGTAATACTTATGGATTTACTGATTATTTTAACCTATGTGGCTTTCGCATGGGCAATGTTTAAGATCTTTAAAATTCCTGTAAATAAATGGACCATTCCCACAGCGGCCCTGGGAGGCATATTTATTGTCAGCGGTCTAATTCTGTTAATGAACTATAACCATCCGTATACCTTTAAAGCGCAAAAAGCGGTTATTTCTATTCCTGTTGTCCCACAGGTGACAGGCGTGGTGATCGAAGTGACGGACAAGAAAAATACGCTGATTAAAAAAGGTGAGGTGCTATTTCGACTGGACCCGACGCGTTATCAGGCGCGGGTGGATCGGCTGATGGCGGATATCGTTACCGCAGAACATAAACAGCGGGCGTTGGGCGCAGAGTTAGATGAGATGGCGGCGAATACTCAGCAGGCAAAGGCCACGCGGGATAAATTCGCTAAAGAGTATCAGCGTTACGCACGCGGCAGTCAGGCGAAAGTAAACCCGTTTTCAGAACGCGATATCGATGTGGCGCGGCAAAATTATCTGGCGCAGGAAGCCTCCGTGAAGTCATCGGCGGCGGAACAAAAACAGATCCTGAGCCAGCTGGATAGCCTGGTGTTGGGTGAACATTCTCAAATCGCCAGCCTGAAAGCGCAGCTCGCGGAAGCAAAATATAACCTTGAGCAGACGATAGTGCGTGCGCCGAGCGATGGTTATGTGACCCAGGTACTGATTCGTCCGGGTACCTATGCCGCGTCGCTGCCGCTACGTCCGGTGATGGTGTTTATACCCGATCAGAAACGACAAATCGTGGCGCAGTTCCGTCAGAACTCCTTGCTGCGACTGGCTCCTGGCGACGATGCGGAAGTGGTGTTTAATGCTCTGCCAGGTAAGGTATTCAGCGGTAAGCTGGCAGCCATTAGTCCAGCCGTTCCCGGCGGAGCTTATCAGTCGACCGGCACCTTACAGACGTTAAACACAGCGCCGGGTTCAGATGGCGTTATCGCGACCATTGAACTGGATGAGCATACTGATTTGAGCGCATTACCAGACGGTATTTACGCCCAGGTGGCGGTCTACTCTGATCATTTCAGCCATGTCTCGGTGATGCGCAAAGTACTGTTACGCATGACCAGCTGGGTGCATTACCTTTATCTCGATCATTAATCTTCGCTTTCCGCCGCTTGTTCAGGCCGCAGTTGCTGCGACTGAGCAAGCTGGTGGCGAATTTCACGCAGCATTTCATCCAGCACATACTGGACCCGCCAGGGCTGGTATTCCCGTTTACGGAAGATAGCCACCAGATCCAGCCACCATTCATACGGGTGCTGAAAGCAGGGCACCAGCGTGCCGTCTTGCAGGTCGCTCTGCACACTTTTGTCTGGCGCAAACACAATCCCCAGGTGATTTCGTGCCAGCTCCAGCGCAGATTGCGTGTTGTCGCAAACGTAATTTCCCTTCACGCGATAATCCCGCACCTCTTTACTCCCGGCGACGTTGAAGCGCCAGATATTCGCGTCGTCGATCATCATCGAGTCGATCAAAATACAGGAGTGATGTTCGAGTTCGTCAGGACGGCTAATGGGATGTTTCTCAAGATAGCGCTGGCTGGCATAAGCGGTTACGGCATATTGGGTAATAAAACTGGCAACCAGCGATTCATCTTTTGGTTGGGCGTAGCTGATTAAAACATCACAATCATCGGGAAATTCGACGCCTTCATAAAAGGCATTACGCTCAAGATTGCAGGTTTTTAGCGATAAGGTGATATCACCGATATCTTTAATTTTATCGATTACATGTTTGGATAAATAGGTAATTATGCCGGTTGGTGCATAGATAGTGACCCGACCACGTTTCTCATGCTTATAATCTGCAATAAAATTATTAAGCTGCTCGTTTCTGTCCAGCATGTCGTTGATGTACGGTAACAGCACGGTGCCAAAAGGTGTGAGCATCAGCTGTCGGGTGGTTCGGTCAAAGACTTTTAAACCCACTTTTGATTCAAAATCAGCAAGATATTTGCTGACGTTGGCCTGTGCGATGCCAAGTACAGTCGCGGCATGGCTGATATTTTCACTGGCAGCGATTACCGAGATAATTTTTAACTCCCGGTACTTAAGTTGTAATTTTGTCATCGCAACAGCCCAATTATATATAATTTTATATATTACTATATAAATATGAATCTTGCACCGGAGAAATTGTAAGCATTACTATGCCGACTCTTTTTTATCTTATTTTAAAATGGAATACCGGACATGTTAATTAACCGCAATATTGTGGCGTTATTTGCGTTGCCTTTTATGGCAAGCGCAACTGCTTCTGAATTATCCATTGGTGCTGGTGCGGCTTATAATGAATCGCCTTATCGCGGTTATAATGAAAATACAAAGGCAATTCCGCTGATTAGTTATGAAGGTGATTCTTTTTATGTTCGTCAGACCACGTTAGGTTTTATTCTGTCGCAAAGTGAAAAAAATGAACTTAGCCTGACCGCATCCTGGATGCCGCTGGAATTTGACCCTGCCGATAATGACGATTATGCCATGCAACAGCTTGATAAGCGTGATAGTACGGCTATGGCGGGGGTTGCCTGGTATCACCACGAGCGTTGGGGAACCGTGAAAGCCTCTGCGGCTGCGGACGTTCTGGATAACAGCAACGGCTGGGTGGGTGAGCTATCGGTATTCCACAAAATGCAGATAGGTCGCCTGTCGCTGACACCTGCGCTGGGCGTTCTCTATTATGACGAGAATTTCAGTGACTATTACTATGGCATTTCAGAGAGTGAGTCCCGTCGTAGCGGTCTGGCAAGTTATTCCGCGCAGGATGCCTGGGTGCCCTATGTCAGCCTGACGGCAAAATACCCGATAGGAGAGCACGTCGTATTGATGGCGAGCGCCGGATACAGCGAGCTGCCGGAAGAGATTACCGACAGCCCGATGGTTGATCGTAATGAGAGTTTTACCTTTGTCACCGGCGTGAGCTGGCGTTTTTAATTCACCGGTGGATGTCGGTGCGGCTGGCCTACGTTCTCGCACCGACTCGTGGGCCTGATAAGACGCGTTAAGCGCCGCATCAGGCAATGTGCACCCTACGGTGGATGCGGCGCGAGCGCCTTATCCAACCTACGGATGGCAATGCTTTTCCTCATTCACCCAGATCCGCATTTCGCCTTCACCCCGGTTAGCCCAGCTAAATGTCAGAGTTTGCGGCTGGCGTTTGGCTGGGGCATAGTCGTAATGCCACAGCGGTTGCTGCTCTGGATTGCTCTGTTCATACCGGTAACCCGGTGCCTGGATTAAGATCTTATGGCGGAACAATCCCTTGCCTTCAAATGTCGTAAATGGCGCATCGGCGGGCAGCCACAGGTTATGCAGTGACTCGCCGTTGTCGGCCTGTTCCAGGCAATACACCAGCGGGCCGCGCTGAATCGCCACTTTTCCGGCGACGTGACGCACCAGCGGGTTACCGTAAACGCGACGTACCGGCATTGGCAACGTCAGATTCAGCGTGTCGCCCTCCTGCCATTCGCGGGTAATGTGCAAATACCCTTTACGAATATCCTGCTCGACCTCTTCCCCATTCAATGTAATCTGCGGCTGTGTGCACCAGTCCGGCAGACGTAAAGCCAGCGTATGACGCACCGGCTGGGGCGATTCAACCGCAATTGTCACCTGTTCCTGCCACGGATAGTTTCCGCTAACCCGCAGGCGCAACGTGCCATTTTCTACCGGCACTTCCATGCTGTTTCCTGCGTATATGTTGATATACAACGCATCTTCACGCGGCGTGTAGAGATAATGACCAATCGAGGTTAGCACGCGGGCGATATTTGGCGGACAACAAGCGCAACCAAACCAACGCTGGCGGATCGGCTTAACGTGATCGTAGATATGGTTGAATTTCAGCGATTTTGGATGTACTTCCAGCGGATTCACATAGAAGAAATGTTTGCCATCCAGCGCCATGCCGCCGAGCACGGTGTTGTACAGTGCGCGCTCCATCACATCGGCATATTGACTGTCGCCTTCCATTTCCAGCATTCGCCGGGCGAACATCATCAGGCCGATGGAAGCACAGCTTTCGGCGTATACCGTGTCATTCGGCAGATCGTAATCGCTGCTGAACGCTTCACCGCTGCTCTGTGAGCCAATGCCGCCGGTAATATATAACTGACGCTGGGCCATATTGTTCCACAGCCGCAAGCAATCCTGACGCTTGCTTTCATCGTGACTTAAACGCGCGAGATGCGCGACGCCGGTCATCAGGTAGACAAAACGTACCGCGTGACCAATGGCGGTTTGCTGCTGTGCGATGGGCAAATGTGCCTGGCTGTAGGCTTTGTCTTTCACCATCCACGCCGGGCCGTAGGTGTGCCAGTGCGAGGTCTGCCCGCGCTTTTCATATTCCTGGTCGTAATAGTGCGGTTGCGCACCACGCTGTTCGACAAAATAGTTCGTCAGCGCCAGGTAGCGCGGCTCTTCGGTCACTTCATACAGGCGCATTAGTGCCAGTTCAATTTCCGGGTGACCAGGATAACCGTGTAACTTACTTTCATCTGGACCAAATACGCTGTCGATATGATCGGTCAGACGGCAAACCACTTCCAGCAAGCGCCGCTTGCCCGTAGCCTGGAAGAAGGCGACTCCGGCTTCAATCAGATGACCCGCGCAGTAAAGTTCATGACACTCCGCCAGATTGCTCCAGCGTTCTTCGGGCGCTTTTACCGTAAAGTAAGTATTGAGATAGCCATCTTCACACTGGGCGGAGGCGATCAGTTCAATCACCTCGTCGGCGGTTTTTTCCAGTTCGGCGTCCGGCTTCTGGCACAGCGACCAGGCTACCGCTTCCAGCCATTTGGCGACGTCGCTGTCCTGAAACACCATCCCGTAAAATTCACCGTCTTGCAGTCCTGCGGCAATGCGAAAGTTTTCAATCGCATGGCTGGGTTCCGCTTCTGGGATACGATCGTTCAAGGCGTCCCACTGATAAGGAATCACCACATCGCGGACCAGTTGTTGGTACTGACCGAGGAACGGATCGCTGACCGTCAGTTTATGCAGATCGACTTCCGAAATGTTCATCTTGTGCTCCTTAAGGCTGTACATGACGCTGACGCAGGTCGCTAGCAATGCGTGACATCATAGGGTTATTGAGTTTGCAAAAGCGGATCGCCATCGCCAGCAGCAGGTGGAACAGCGCAGGCAGCAATGTTTCCATTGCTGTGATCCCGCCAAGCGAACTGGCGGTCTGGTTTTCCACGCCTGGCTGGTAGGCGACAAAAATAAACAGCAGGCTGATGATCCCGGCGCTGGAGGCCCAGGCCAGCTTGATGAAAAACAGATTGAAGGCGAAGTTCATGCCGGAAGAACGTACGCGGGTTTTCCACTCGCCGTAGTCATCGGCAAAGGCCATCAATGAGAAGTGCAATGGCAATGTGAAGCCAAGAATCACGCCATTACCGAGGATCACCGCCAGCCACAGCGTTTGATAAGCCGGGCTGGAGGGCAGGAACCACATCAACACCGCCAGCGCAGCGAGGAGCAGGTTGGTGTAGTAATAAATTTTGACGGTATCGAAACGCCGCGTTAACGGGCTGACAATCACCGAGCCGATAATGGAGGCGAAGGTGACCATAGTGAAGAACAGCGACGTGTAGCCCGTACTGCCTTGTAAGACGTAGGTAATGAAGTACATATACCCACCGCCGCGAATATTAAAGACGTTAATCAGCAGGAAAGACATGACCAGCATCAGCAGCAGTTGGTCGTTGTTCCGCAGCCCGGCAAGATGTTCGCGCAGGGTAAATTTCCCCATTGTGGAGAGTGGCACCCGTTCACGAACCCAGAAGAAACAGCACAGGAACATCACCACAGCGATGGCGCACAGCACGCCGACGCCCAGTTGATAGCCGCGCGCGGCATTACCCTGACCGAAGAGATCTACCATCCACGGTAAGCCTACCGAAACCAGAAATCCCGCCACGCCGCAGAGAACGAATCGCCAGGACTGGCAGGAGATCACTTCATTGTGGCGGGTGGTCATGGTGTTGATCAGCGCGCAGTACGGCACGTTGATGGCGGTATAACCGACTGAAAGGAGCAGGTAAGTGCCGAACGCCCAGGCGATTTTTACTCCCATGCTGGCATCTGGCACGGTGAACGTCAGGATGCCGATAATGCCGATGGGAATGGCAATCCACAACTGCCACGGACGAAAGCGCCCCCAGCGACTTTGCGTCCGGTCGGCAATGACGCCCATCACCGGGTCGGAGATGGCATCAAACACGCGCAGTGCAATAAACAGCGTGCCGACCAGCGCCGGAGTTAAGCCAAAAACGTCGGTGTAGAAAAAGGTGAGAAAGTTCATGATCAGGCAAGTTATTACGGTGCCGCCTGCGTCACCCAGGCCGTAGCCTATTTTTTCCCGTACAGATAACGCATCGTCAATTTTACCTTTAGCGATATCAGCGGTAGTAATCGGTGTAGAGGTCATAGATATTCCTCGTGAATAGGGAGCAATTTTTAGTTTTATTGCAATGACATGATTAATTCTGCCGTGAACGGGAATATCAACAAGGCGAGAAAAGAGTAAAAAAAGGTGACGATTCCGACCTGAATTTAAAAGTGTGAATTGGATCAGGTGAAATTAATGTTTTTGATTAATAATCAAAAGGTAATGTGTTTAATCATTAATGAATAAGCGGAAAATTACATATCAATGCTCGAATTATCCATGACGTTACCGATTAAAGTGCAAAATGGTGGATTATTTATTTCCCGTGGCGTAGGGAGGCATCCGGCAAGGCGGCTGGAGTCATGGGAAATTATCTTTGTCGAAAAAGGTCGATTAGCGATTCAGGAAGAAGAGCGGATATTTCTGGTCGATGCGGGAGAGAGTTTATTACTCTGGCCGAACCGACAGCATGTTGGGGTAGAGGATTTTCCCGCCGATCTCAAATTTTACTGGCTGCATTTTGAGGTTAAAGCGCCGGATAGCGACCCGCGCTGGCTCACTCATCTTAGCGTGCCGCAACAAACTAAGGTTGCCGATCCGCAGGTGCTGGTGGCCTTGTTTCGCCAGTTCTTAAGCGAACAGGAAAAGCATCAACGCACTCCGGCGCTGGAGTTTATTGTGCTGCTGATTTTGCAGCAGCTCACCCGTGACGCGCGTCTTGATGAACAGGCCGATGGTGCAGGCACCACCCTTGCCTGGAAAGCGCAGAAACTGATTCGCACGCAATATCACCGCCCGCTTTCCACGGCGCTTTTAGCCCGCGAGCTGTACTGCAATGCCGATTATCTTGGGCGCGTCTATCGGCGGGTGTTTCATCTGACGTTAACAGAAGCAATCCACCGCCAGCGAGTGCGCGAAGCCGAAAAGCTGTTAATTAGCGAAGCGCGATCGCTCACGGAAGTGGCGGCGTTGTGCGGGTTTAATGACGTCGGCTATTTCCGGCAGATTTTTCGCAAGCACACCGGTTTAACGCCAGCAGCGTGGAAGCGGCGTTACAGCAAGGAACATATCAATTCGTAGTGCCGGGGCGATGAAGCCCCGGTCTGAGAGATTACTGCCCGTAATAGGCATTGGCCCCATGTTTACGCAGGTAGTGCTTATCCAGCAGTTCGTTTTGCATCGCAGGGAGCAGCGGTGCAAGCTGGCGCGAGAACAGGCCCATATAGGCGCACTCTTCCAGCACCACGGCGTTATGCACCGCATCGGCGGCGTTTTTTCCCCAGGCGAACGGGCCGTGAGAATGCACCAGTACAGCCGGGATTTGTGCCGGGTTCAACCCACGTTCTTCGAAGGTTTTAATGATCACTTCGCCGGTCTGGTATTCATACTCGCCGTTGATCTCCTCTGCGGTCATCTGTCGCGTGCAGGGGATGGCACCATAGAAGTAATCAGCGTGCGTGGTGCCCCAGGCGGGGAGATCCAGCCCGGCCTGCGACCAGATGGTGGCGTGGCGCGAGTGGGTATGCACAATACCGCCAATTTCGGCATAGCGACGGTAAAGCGCCAGATGCGTTGGCGTGTCGGACGAGGGCTTTTTGCTGCCTTCCACCACTTTACCGCTGGCTATCTCAACCACCACCATATCGTCGGCGGTCATCACGTCGTACTCGACGCCGGAAGGTTTGATTACCATCCATTGCCGCGTTTCGTCTACCGCGCTGACATTGCCCCAGGTGAACGTCACCAGATGGTGAGCGGGAAGCGCCAGATTCGCCGCCAGCACGTCGGCTTTTAGTTGCTCTAACATATAAATCCGGCCTCCTGCATACGCGCTTCAATCCAGCGCCGCGCCTGAATAATCTCCAGCACCGGCTCTTTGGCTTTTTCGGTCCACATCTCAATCAGAAATGATCCGCGATAGTTCAGTTCATGCAGCGTTTTGAAGATGCCAACGAAATCGACGCAGCCTTCGCCAAACGGCACATCACGGAACTGTCCGGGGCTTTGCTCGGTCACTGGCTGGGTGTCTTTCAGGTGGATCGCGGCGATACGGTCAATGCCCAGTTTCAGTTCGGCGGGAACATCATTGCCCCAGGCGCTGAGGTTGCCGACGTCCGGGTAGACGGTGAACCACGGCGAGGCGAGCATCTCGTCCCATTTTTTCCATTTGCTGATGGAGTTCATAAACGCGGTATCCATAATCTCCACCGCCAGCATTACTTGTGATGCCGCCGCCTGTTCGACTGCCCACGCCAGCCCTTCAGCAAAACGTTGTTGGGTGCCTTCGTCGTGGTCTTCGTAATAGACGTCATAACCTGCCAGCTGGATGGTGCGAATGCCGAGATCGCGCGCCAGGCGAATCGCTTTACTCATGATTTCCCGCGCCCGTTCGCGCACTGCCTCGTCCCGGCTGCCAAAGGGAAAACGACGATGGGCAGACAGGCACATTGACGGAATGGCAACACCCGTTTCGATCATCGCAGTGACCAGCGAAGCACGTTGTGCGGCGCTCCAGTCAAGACGTGAGAGCCGTTCGTCGGTTTCATCCACCGACATTTCGACAAAATCAAAGCCACAGCTTTTTGCCAGCACCAGCCGCTCCGGCCAGGAGAGATCTTTCGCCAGCGCTTTTTCATAAATCCCTAACGGATGATTACGCACGCGCACCTCCCCAGATGGCATCAATTTGTGCATGGAAATCGCCAGCCACCTGCGCCGGATTTGCTGCGCCTGCCAGCGCCCGCCCGGCAATAAAGGCTTTCACGCGGATATCTTTAAACAGCGGCAGGTCAGCAGGGGTAATCCCGCCGGTAATGGAAAGCTCAAGGCCGATATCGGAAAGCGCCTTCATGCGTGCCAGATCGGCCTCGCCCCACTGTTGCCCGCTGGCCTGCGCGTCGCGACCGCGATGATAAATGGCCTGCCGCACGCCAAGACGATGCCAGTCGCGGGCGTCGTCCAGCGTCCAGTTACCGAACAGCTCTATCTGAATTTCACCACCGCAGCGTTGCGCCATGGCGTGGCCTTTTTCCACCGTCGCGAGCGGCGCAGCGCAGATGATGGTCATCCAGTTGGCACCCGCGCCAAACGCCTGTTGTGCGAGCGTTTCACCCGCGTCGGCGACCTTCCAGTCAGCAACGATGATTTTATCCGGGCACTGTTCGCGCAAGGCTTTCACCGCGCCAAGCCCTTCGTTTAAACAGAGAATGGTGCCCGCTTCGACGATATCGACGCTGCCTTTTAACAGCATCACGTCGCGCTGTGCGTCTTCAAGTGATGAGTGGTCGAGGGCCAGTTGCAGAAGTGGTCGGCTCATAATGTGTGCTCCTTGATGCGGGCGTGAAAGCCCTCAAGTGCGGCAATGAGATGCTGATAGCGTTGGTATTTTTGTTGGTAAAGCTGATGTGCGGTCATATCCGGCAGCAGGGTGCGTACCGGGTGCTGTAAATCACGTTGGGCTTCGCTGAAATCGCGATAAACTCCGGTGCCGACGCGGGCGGCAAGTGCCGCACCAAAGCAGCCGGTTTCTTCCACCTGCGGCAGCTCGATACGCAGACCGCTGACGTCCGCCAGCATTTGCATCCAGACATCGGAATGCGCCGGGCCGCCAGTGACGCGCAGGGTGTGCACATCAGTAAAACGTTCGCGCATCCGGTTGAGATGGGTCATATGGCTGAACACCACGCCTTCATAAATGGCCTGCAACAGGTGTGCGCGGGTATGAATGGCCTGCATCCCGTAGAAACCGCTGGTCATCTCCAATCCGGCGTTGCTGCCGTACAGGAACGGCAGGAAAAAGAGATCGCCCCCGGCCTTCGGCAAGCTGGCAACGGCCTGGTTAATCTCATCAAACGAGATTTCTCCCCACTGTGCGGTAAACCATTCGAGGTTGCCGGAAGAGGTGGGGCTGGCTTCGTGAACGATAAATTGACCATCGTTAACGTAGCGACCATAGACATACGGATGCGCTTCACCGTCACGTAAACCACGGGTTATGCCGCTGGTCACCGCCCAGGTGCCCATCACCGCATTGAGGGTAAATTCGTCTTCGATCCCGGCACAGAGTGCGGTGGAAACCACATCAAACAGGCCGCCGACAACGGGCGTACCCGCTTTCAGACCGGTCAGTGCGGCTGTCTGAGCGGTGATTTCCCCGCAAATTTCGGCAGATCCGACAACAGGCGGCAGGGCGTGGTTGATTTCAGCGATCCCCAGCCAGTCGGTGAGGCACGGGTCATATTCCTCAAGACTCATGTTGTAGAGGTTGGACTCGGAAATATTGCTCTCTTCGCAACCTTTGACGCCGGTTAAACACCAGCGCAGATAGTCGTGCGTCATCATTACGCAGCCAATTTGCGCGTAGCGTTCCGGTTCGTGCTCTTTCAGCCAGCGTAACAGCGACACCGGATGCCCGGTCCACAAGGTTTGTCGGGTCAGCGGGTAGAGTTTTTCCGGGATGCCATCTTCCTGCCAGCGACGAACGATTTCCATCGCCCGGCGGTCCGAGGACAAAATAGCATTCCCGAGCGGCTTGTCGTTTTTATCCAGCAAAAACAAGCCCTTTCCCTGTGCGGAGATACCGATACCCACTATTTGCTCCCCGCTGACACCAGAATGAGTAAGCAGGGTGCGAATGACAGCCATGCAGCATTGCCACAGTTCTGCCATATCGCGCTCTGCCCAGCCTGGCTGCGGGCTTAATGCGCACAGCGGCAGGCGCTGCACGCCTGCCTCCCGGCCTTCGCGGTCATACAGCCCGGCTTTCAGCCAGCTACCGCCACAATCTAACCCCAGCCAGTATTGCGTCATGGTTTATTGCACCTCATCCACGGCTTTCAGCAGATCAGCTCCCTGCGGCACATCTTTAACAAACATGTCGCGAACCTGATTCCCCAGTGCGTCGCTAAAGGCTTTGCGGTCGAGATCGGTGATGACTTCCACGCCCGCTTCTTTCATGCCGTCGATGATTTTTTGCTGATCTTCGGCAACCAGTTTGCGCTGGTAGTTACCCGCTTCCTGCGCAGATGAAATTAGCGCTTGCTGGAACTCCGGGGTTAAGCCGTCAAACTTCGCTTTGTTGATCACCACCAGAAGTGGCGAATAGGCGTGGTGCGTCAGAGAAAGGTACTTCTGTACTTCATAAAATTTTGCTGACCAGACGACGTTGATCGGGTGTTCCTGAGCGTCGATAGTGCGCGTTTCCAGCCCGGTATAGACTTCGGCAAACGGCATCGGGATCGGGTTAGCGCCAAAGACTTTGAATGCTGCGATATTCATCGGACTATTGTTGGTGCGGATTTTCAGCCCTTTCAGGTCGGCGGGGGTTTTAACCGGTGCGCGCGAGTTGGTGACATCGCGCCA
Source organism: Escherichia sp. WS568 (assembly GCF_046486085.1). Lineage (NCBI taxonomy): Bacteria > Pseudomonadati > Pseudomonadota > Gammaproteobacteria > Enterobacterales > Enterobacteriaceae > Escherichia > Escherichia sp. WS568. Next base: position 24,632 of record NZ_JBJQMC010000025.1, on the reverse strand, counting down.
GCCGTTTTCCCAGTAGGCCAGTACTTTCAGTCCTTTACCTTCAAGTGAGGCTTTCAGATCATCACCGACTTTGCCGTCGAGCGTTTTATGCGCGTGAGCGGTATCGCGGAACAGGAAAGGGACATCAAGCAAGTTCATCACTGGTGATAACCCGGCAAAGTTATTCGAGCCGGACATTTCCATATCGATGGTGCCGCCACGTACGCCGCTGATCATCGCCTGCGCGTTACCGAGAGTGCTGTCCGGGAACAGTTTTAATTTCAGCTCGCCTTTGGTTCTCTCCTGCAATAAATCATTGAATTTTTTCGCCGCAATATGTTGCGAGTCGGTTTGTGAGGTTTCATAACCGAAACGTAAAGATTGCGCCGCCATTGAAGATGTACTAAATGCAGCCAGGCCAGCAATGAATAATGCGTAGGTTACAGAGCGTAATTTCATAATATTTTCCTTTTAATTAATCCATTTCAAAGGGAGGATGATGAGATCGGGAATAAAAACAAATACGACTAATAATGAATATAAAACCAGGACGTAAGGGAAAACGCCTCTGACTGCATCATCGAATTTGAGTTTTGCCACCCCTGAAATAACGTTAAGCACATTACCGATAGGCGGTGTAATTAAGCCGATTGAGCAGTTAATGATAAACATGACACCGAAATAAATCGGATCGATTCCTGCCTCTTTAACTAAAGGCATTAATACCGGAGTAAGAATTAACACCGTCGGCGTTAAATCCATGACCATGCCGACAATCAGGATAGCCAGCATAATAACGATAAACAGCAGACGCGGTGAATCGACCAACGGTTGCAGTAAATCAGAAACCATCATCGGCAATTCAGCAATGGTAATCAGCCAGGCAGAAACTTGTGCCGAGGCCACCAGAAACATTACCACTGAGGTGGTTTTCGCCGCGCCAATGAGTACATGCCAAAGTGTGGCGAAGGTCATTTCACGGTAAATAACTGTGGCGACAAACAGCGCATAGAAAGCAGCAACGGCCCCGGCTTCGGTAGGGGTAAACAGACCGGAGCGAAACCCGCCAATAATGATGACTGGAAGAAACAGCGCCCAGATACCGGAGACAAAAGAGTGCCAGATTTCCTGCATCGTTGCTTTTTGCTGGCGGGGTAAATTAAGGCGACTGGCCTGCCACCACCAGGTAAGCATCAGCGTTGCGCCCATCATCATGCCAGGGGCAATGCCCGCCATAAACAGCTTACTGATGGATAATCCGCTGGAAACGCCGAAAATAATAAACGGAATGGAAGGGGGAATAATTGGCGCGATAATGCCGCCAGAGGCAATCAGCCCCGCCGCCCGGTTGACCGGGTAGTTGGCGCTGCGCATCATCGGCACCAGTAGAGCGGCAACGGCGGCGGTATCCGCAACGGCAGAACCAGAAAGGCTTGCCATAATCATAGCCGCCAGCACGCCGACGTAGCCCAGCCCGCCTGGTTTATGCCCCACCAGTTTCATCGGCAGGTCAACAATGCGTTTTGACAAGCCGCCCGCATTCATGATTTCACCCGCCAGCACAAAGAACGGAATCGCCAGCAGGGAGAAGCTGTCGGCTCCGTTCACCAGCGTTTGTGCCATGATCTGGACATCAAACATGCCCAGCCAGAACATTAACGCCGCCCCGCACAACAACAGTGCCCAGGCAATAGGCAAACCGATAGCAATACCACCCAACAGACAGCCCAGAAAAATCAGCACAGCCATGATTAAGCTCCTTGCGGTGGCGACGTTAGAGAATTGCTACGCGTGATGAGTTGATATAAATGACGCAGTTCAAAGAATGCGATAACGAGGCTGGTGGGCAGACAAGCGGCATACATCAGGCCGATGGGCAAACCGAGGATCGGTGAATAATCGCTCCAGTCCTGAATTGTTTTTAGCGTTGCGCCCCAGGCCAGTGCGCCACAAATAAATAAGATTAAGGAATGGGTAACCAGAGCGACTCGTCGCTGCCATGCGGGGGAGAGTTTCTCCACCAGAAAGGTGACCTGAACGTGGGCGTTATCCATAAAAGCCACAATCGCGCCAATAAATGTTAACCAGACAAATAAATAACGTGACAATTCATCTACAGATAAAATGCTTGTCTGAAAACCATATCTTAAAATAATGTTTATAAACACAATACAGGAAAGTACGGCGAGATTAATCGCCAGTATTGCTTCAAGTATTTTTTTCATAGCTATTCCTTGAGGCTATGTCTGTCATAATTAAAGTTGCATGTGCAGCAACCTAAATTATTAATATAGTTAGAGCAATAACATTACCCAGGCGTTCTGGCGTAGACGATTATTCGATTAATTCAGCGCTGTTAATGCGACTTTAACCACAATTTTTCGTATCTCAGAGGCTGTTTGCAGAATACAACCTGGTCGATGAACATCCTGCGGGAAGAAAATAGCGTAGCTGCCCGGTATCATTTCTATAAATGATTCATGTTCACTATCGTGATAAAAAATAATATCGCGCTGCTCTAATAGTGATTCGCTGACTTTATTATTTCCCGTATCAATAGCAATGCCGATTTTCTCTTCACCCCACGCCAGAAACTGAATATCGATATACCGACGATGCACTTCCGGACGGTTTTCCACCGCTTCGCGTGTGGTTAAATCGATAATTTGCGCATAAATATTCTTGCCGTCGATTTCGACAACGCCCGGTTCCAGGGCGTTGAAGTCGATGGTGCGCAGAAAATCGAGCGCCTTTTCAATGGCGGCGGGCAAACGGCACGGATTGGGCTGCGCGATATGTCCAAAAATCATGGCTTATCTCCTTATAACGCCTGGATTTTTGCCCACACGCTGTCATCAACGGTGATGCCGTTACGGCGGTTTTCGGCCAGCAGGGTAGTAAATTCGTGGCCGGGTAAGCGGATGGCCTGGTTTTCGTCAGCGCGTTCAGCGGTAGTAACGTAATCCATGATGCGTTGCAGCTTGGCATCGCGGGTGGGGCCGTCGATCAATTTATCCACTTCGATGGCGATAAAGATTTGCGAAACGCCGTATTCGTCGCTGTTGTCCTGGGTGACTTCGGCAACCGATGCGCCGTCGGAAAGGAGAGTGGCGATCATATCCAGCACAATCGACATGCCAGAACCTTTCCAGTAGCCCATCGGCAAAATGCGGCGATTCTTCTCGATAACGCCAGGTTCTTTGGTCAAATTGCCCTCATCATCAAAGCCACCATCGACCGGGAGCTGACGGCCTGCCAGACGGTTAACTTCTAACATGCCGTAAGAGAACATCGACATCGACATATCGACCATGGTGATTGGGGTAGAAGGAATGGCGACGATCAGCGGGTTGGTGCCGATGCGACACTCTTTTGCGCCCCACGGCGGCATTACGGCGATGGAGTTGGTCCAGCAAATGCCAATATAGCCTTTTTCCGCCGCCTGCCAGCCGTAGCTGCCGCCGCGCATCCAGTGGTTGGCATTACGTAGTGCCACCAGACCAATACCGTGATCGGCAGCCAGTTCAATGGCGCGATCCATCATCTTTTTCGCTGTCAGGTTACCGATCGAACGCTGGGCGTCCCACTGTTCAATTGCGCCGAGGCTGGTTATACGTTTGGGTTGGGCATCAGGAATGATATCGCCGTTTTCCAGTTGTTGAATGAAACGAGGGAAACGATTAACGCCGTGAGAATAAACGCCGGATTCGGTGGTGCGGGCGAACATCTCTGCACAGGCGTCAGCCGTTTCGCTGTCAACGCCGCGTGAAATTAAGACCCGATTAAAGGCTGCTTTTAACTGCTCAAATGTCACTTTCATCCCAGGCTTCCTTGTTTTTTTGAACGCTTTTTTGGCTTAAAATTTCAATATACGAAACTTGATTTCAAATATATCGATCACTTTTTAACAAAGCAATCTGATTGATGAATTTCAAAAAACTTAAAAATCAAGTGGTTATAAATTATCTGTCGAGATCGTGAACTACGGCACACTTTGCGCTACCATCAGGACGCGACAAAATGGGGAAAGAAGTGATGGGAAAAAAAGAGAACGAGATGGCGCAGGAAAAAGAGCGTCCAGCCGGAAGCCAGAGTCTGTTTCGTGGGTTGATGCTGATTGAGATTTTGAGCAACTATCCAAACGGTTGTCCGTTGGCGCATCTTTCGGAACTGGCTGGTTTAAATAAGAGTACCGTCCATCGCTTATTGCAGGGATTACAGTCCTGCGGCTATGTGACCACCGCGCCCGCCGCAGGGAGTTACCGCCTGACCACCAAATTTATTGCCGTCGGGCAGAAGGCGCTGTCTTCGCTGAATATCATTCATATCGCCGCTCCGCATCTTGAGGCATTGAACATCGCCACTGGTGAAACCATTAACTTCTCCAGCCGCGAAGACGATCACGCTATTTTGATTTATAAGCTGGAACCCACAACCGGGATGCTGCGAACCCGTGCCTATATAGGCCAGCATATGCCGCTCTACTGTTCCGCAATGGGCAAGATCTACATGGCGTTTGGTCACCCGGACTACGTGAAGTCATACTGGGAAAGCCATCAGCATGAGATCCAGCCGTTAACCCGCAATACCATTACCGAGCTGCCCGCGATGTTCGACGAACTGGCGCACATTCGTGAAAGCGGAGCGGCGATGGACAGAGAAGAAAACGAACTCGGCGTCTCCTGTATTGCTGTTCCGGTGTTTGATATTCATGGGCGGGTGCCGTACGCCGTGTCGATTTCGCTTTCGACATCACGTCTGAAACAGGTGGGGGAGAAAAATCTCCTGAAACCACTGCGTGAAACCGCGCAGGCTATTTCTAATGAACTGGGATTTACTGTCAGGGACGACCAGGGCGCGATCACATAACGCTTTGGACAAGTGCCAAAACTTTAACATTTCCTTCGTTGGATCAAAGCAGTAGAGACGCGCTCTCTGGCACTCTGCTGTTTTAGTGCAAAGGAGTGATCATGAACCGGTTTATTATTGCGGATGCGACGAAATGTATCGGTTGCCGTACCTGTGAAGTGGCTTGCGCAGTGTCGCATCAGGAGAATCAGGATTGCGCTGCGTTGTCACCAGACGAGTTTATTTCCCGTATTCGTGTCATTAAAGACCACAGCTGGACCACGGCAGTAGCCTGTCATCAGTGTGAAGATGCACCGTGCGCGAATGTCTGCCCTGTTGACGCGATAAGCCGTGAACATGGGCATATTTTCGTTGAACAATCACGTTGCATTGGCTGTAAAAGCTGTATGCTGGCTTGCCCGTTTGGTGCGATGGAGGTCGTTTCTTCGCGCAAAAAGGCGAGGGCGATTAAGTGCGATCTGTGCTGGCATCGGGCGACGGGACCGGCCTGTGTTGAAGCCTGCCCGACAAAGGCGTTGCAGTGCATGGATGTCGAGAAAGTGCAGCGGCATCGGCTACGACAGCAGTCTGTTTGAAACGTTTTTCCGGCGTTTTTTAACGCAGGAATAGTGCGCTTTGTTTATGCCGGATGCGGCTTAAACGCCTTATCCGGCCTACAAATTCTTCCAAATTCAATATATTGCAGAAATGATGTAGGCCTGATAAGCGTAGCGCATCAGGCAATTTTTAATGACTTTCAGCCCAGGCGCGTTCAATCTCTTCCGCCAGAATCTTCACCCCCGCCTCAATTTTATCCGGCTCCGGCACGTAGTTCATGCGCATACATTGATGTGTATGTGGCCACGGTTTATCCAGCCCTGGGAAGAAGTTGTGCCCCGGCACCATCAGCACGCCCCGTGCTTTCAGGCGCTGGTAGAGCTGCTCGGTCGTAATTGGCAAATCCTTAAACCATAGCCAGAGGAAAATGGCTCCTTCCGGTTTATGAATCAGGCAGCGATCTTCCGGTAAATAGCGGCGAATGATGGCGATAGTTTCCTGAACACGCTGGTAATAAAACGGTTTGATAACCGTTTCAGACAGGCGCAGCAGATCGTTACGCTTAATCATTTCACACATTATCGCCGGACCAATACCGCCAGGCGCCAGGCTGATAATGCCGTTCATGTTGGTGATTGCGGTGATGATTTTTTCATTGGCGATGATAATGCCGCAGCGCGAACCCGGTAGTCCCAGCTTGGAAAGACTCATGCACAGTACAATATTCGGATTCCACAGCGGGCGCGCTTCGCTGAAGATGATACCCGGGAACGGGACGCCATAAGCGTTATCAATCACCAGCGGAATGCCGTGTTGATTCGCCAGCGCGTCAAGCTTCAGCAACTCTTCGTCAGTAATCACATTGCCTGTTGGATTCGTCGGCCGGGAGACGCAAATCATCCCGGTTTCTTCGCCAATATGCAGATGCTCAAAATCGACGTGGTATTTAAACTGGCCTTCCGGCAGCAGTTCAATATTCGGACGCGCAGAGACAAACAGATCTTCTTCCAGTCCGGCGTCAGCGTAGCCAATATATTCCGGTGCCAGCGGAAACAGCACTTTTTTGATCCGACCATCGGCACGGCGTCCGGCAAACAGATTAAATAAGTAGAAAAACGCGCTCTGGCTGCCGTTTGTTAGTGCAATATTCTGTGGTTCGATATCCCAACCCAACTTCTCGCGCAGCATTCCGGCAAGCAGTGTGAGTAGCTCCGTTTTCCCCTGTGGACCGTCGTAATTGCACAGTGCATCAGTCGCTTTGCCACTTTCCAGCATGTCGGTCAGTAGCGTCTGGAAGTAGTCCTGCATTTCCGGGATCTGCGCTGGATTACCGCCGCCGAGCATAATCGCGCCAGGCGTGCGTAAACCGTCGTTCAGATCTTCCATCAGCAGCGTAATGCCGGAGTGGCGGGTAAATTTGTCACCAAAAAGGGAGAATGTCATAGCGGGATATCTGTCGAACTCTGTAGCAAGGAAGGTAACAATAACGCTACATTTGCTGGGGTGCAAATCGCTCTGTTGAAGAGGGAGCGGTGCTTTATCCTGCAACGCTGATTAGAGCTGACATTTTATCCTGGTTGGCGGCTTCCCGAGGTACTGACGAACGGGAAGCCGGAAAAGTCACTGTTGCCCAGCCCAGATGACCAGCACTTTATCGTCGCCATGCTCACGAACAAAGCCGTAGCCCTGCTTCATCGAAAGTGTCGTTTGTTTGCCCTCGCCAATTGCGGGATGGCGGGCGCGGAACTGGCTGATTTTCTGCCAGTGCGCGACGCTGGCGGCAGATTTACCGCTAACATCCTGCCAGTTCATATCCGAACGCGTACCTTGCAGCGGATCCGAACCGGTGGGGCCGAACGGACGCGAGGATTCATCACCATAAAAGATTTGTACCGCGCCTGGCGCTAATAACAATAACTCTGCTGCTTTATTACCACCTTCGCGGAACAGGCGGGTATCATGCGATGAGAGGTAGCTCAACACGTTGAAATCCTGCAATTTCTCCGCCATTTGCTGCCAGGTCGTATCCATCTGCGCCAGACAATCGACTGCTTTCGCCGCCTGCTCCTGATAATCGAAATTGATCATCGCATCGAAGCCGTGGCGATAGTAGTCACTTTGCATCACGCCGTGGCCCCAGGCTTCACCGGTCATCCAGAAAGGTTTGTCATCTAATGCTTTGTCGGAGTTAGCTTTTTTCCATTCGCGAAGCGCGGCGCTGGCTTCGGTTTTCAGTTGCTGCCAGGCGGGCAACTCAACATGTTTGGCGGTGTCGACCCGAAAACCATCAATCCCATAGTCGCGAACCCACTGACTTAACCAGTGGGTTAAGTAATCGCGAGGGGTAAAGCCGTCGATGACTTTAGCGTGGGTATCCGTTTTGTTTTTATAGAACACCGGCAGACCAGAAGCGGTCGTTGATTCGGTTTTGATATCCGGCAAAAAGGCCAGCGACATAGTGAGATCGTCGAATCCAGGATTGTCGTAATCGCCGATATCGGTTCTGATCCAGTTTTTTCCCCACCATTTATCCCAGCCTGTTTTGTCGCTGAAATTAATGTAATCGTTAAAGCTATGCCAGGTTTGCCCGGCGGCAGGTTTCCAGTCGCTCCAGCGTTCACCCAGCGTTTTTTTCACTTCGTCACCAGAAAGATATAACGCGCCAAACTGAAACTCCTGCATATCCGCCAGTGTGGCGTAACCGGTGTGGTTCATCACGACATCAAAGAGAATACGAATACCGCGCTGATGCGCGCTATCAACCAGCGTCCGTAGATCGGCTTCGCGGCCCATATTGGCATCAAGATTCGTCCAGTCCTGTGTGTAATAACCGTGGTAGGCATAATGCGGGAAATCGCCTTTTGTACCGCCGCCGACCCAGCCGTGAATTTGCTCAAATGGGGCACTTATCCATAAAGCATTGACGCCCAGCTGCTGGAGGTAATCCAGTTTGTTGGTCAGGCCGCGTAAATCGCCGCCGTGAAAAGTGCCAATTTCTGCCATACCGTCTTTATGACGTCCGTAACTCTGGTCATTACTGGGATCGCCGTTTTCGAAACGATCTGTCAGCACAAAGTAAACCGTGGCGTTATGCCAGTCGAAAGGGGCAGAGGCGTCAGTTTCTGCCCGTTCCAGCAGGAGTAAACCGTTGCTGGTGGCAGCGGGTTGTAACGTTATTTGACCGTTCTTCACTATCGCAATTTGCTGGCTGTAATAATCCCGGACGGCGGCTCCCTCCGGAAAAGTGGCGCTGACATCCAGTGTGAGCGGTAATCCATCCCATTTCGGGCATTCACGGACCAGGCTTGCTACCGGTTCGACGGCGTTCTGGATGGAAATCATCAATGTTGGTGTACCGGAGCGGGTGTCTAGTTGCAGCGTATATTCGCCGTCCCTGAACAATCGCCATTGAGGCGGCGTGTTGCTACAAGGTTGCAGGGAAAGCATCTGATTGAGTTTTATCGCATCCGCAGGCTGCCAGCACTGTTGGTCAAAATTTAGCGTTAGTGGACGCGTACCTTTGGGCAACTGTGCGTGGCTGACAAATGTTCCCGTCCCCTGTTCGCTAAAGGCGGGAAACCCCGGAGAAGTCCAGCTGGCGGCAACGGCGAAGCCAGGAAGGAGTGTCAGAAAACAGGCGGCGAGTTTCATGGCGGATGAGTCCTTATTGCTGCGATTTCAGACAGTTTGCCAGCGATAAGCCAGACAAAACTCATCCCTGAGCGGTAAGTCCACAGGATGAGAAGCAAGGGTGAGCGATCGCGCGCAAAAAACGGCTGAATTTTGCGATAAACCCCACATTTTCTGCGATTTAGCGCCAATCTGAATCGTTAACTCGTGACATAGTTTCAGATTTGGACTATTCCTTGGGGTGCTCTTGACAGCTATTTTTGATATGATTTGAGATTCAACTCTCAAATTTGTGAAAAATATAAGGTGTTGGAATGATTAAATCCGACCAGGAGACCTGATGATTTTGACTCCCATACGACGATATGGGGCGATGATTCTTATGTTACTCACTCTGGTGTTTTCGAGTGAGGTGTTAGCGAAGACGCACACAACAACAGCGAGTCAAAAGTCCCACTTAACTAAAGCTAGTAATAAACAGGTAAGCAGTAAACAAGAGTATTCTCGCAATAGTGCAAAGAGTAGTTCACTTCCTGATTTGCGAAAATACCCTTCCGGAACACCAAGGAAAAAGGCGTTTCTCCGGACCGTAATGCCTTACATTACCAGCCAAAATGCGGCCATTACTGCGGAACGTAACTGGCTGATTTCAAAACAGTATCAGGGCCAATGGTCACCTGCTGAGCGTGCGCGTCTGAAAGACATCGCCAAACGCTACAAGGTGAAGTGGTCTGGTAATACGCGAAAAATCCCGTGGAATACTTTCCTTGAACGCGTAGACATTATCCCTACCAGTATGGTGGCGACGATGGCTGCAGCAGAAAGCGGTTGGGGAACGTCGAAGCTGGCGCGCAACAACAACAACCTGTTCGGCATGAAATGCATGAAAGGACGTTGTACCAATGCGCCGGGTAAAGTGAAAGGGTACTCACAGTTTAGTTCTGTCAAAGAATCGGTGAGCGCCTATGTCACTAACCTCAATACGCACCCGGCTTACTCTTCGTTCCGTAAATCGCGTGCACAACTGCGTAAAGCGGATCAGGAAGTGACTGCCACAGCGATGATTCACAAGCTGAAGGGCTACTCGACCAAAGGGAAGAGTTATAACAACTACCTGTTCGCAATGTACCAGGATAACCAACGGTTAATCGCGGCGCATATGTAATTGCATTTCCTCGAGCCTTATCCGACTTGTCAGGCGGATAAGGCTTTTGCTCGTATCGGGTGGTTGTGCTGAGTTACCTGATGCGACGCCGACAATTCTCATCATCGCTACAACATGACCTCGCTATTTACATCGCGATACTCTTTTGGCGTCGTGTCATATGCTTTTTTAAAAACAGAGTAGAAATATTGCAGCGATGGATAACCGCACATTTGCGATATCTCATTGATCGACAAGGTGGTTGAAATCAGCAGACTGCGCGCTTTCTCCAACTTCTCGGCATGAATCATTGCATGGATGGTTTCACCCACCTCTTCTTTAAAACGCTTCTCAAGATTGGAGCGTGATATGCCCACCGCATCCAGTACCTGATCCACTTTAATCCCTTTACAGGCGTGATTACGAATGTAATGCATGGCCTGAATAACGGCGGGATCGGTCAGCGAGCGGTAATCTGTTGAGCGCCGTTCAATGACGCGAACTGGTGGGACCAAAATCCGCTGTAGCGGCATTTCTTCTTTATCTAATAATCGATGCAACAGTTTTGCCGCCTGATAGCCCATTTGCCGTGCGCCCTGAGCGACCGAAGAAAGGGCGACACGCGACAGATAGCGGGTCAGTTCTTCGTTATCGATGCCAATCACGCATAATTTTTCCGGTACGGGAATGTGTAGATGTTCACATACTTGCAGAATATGCCGTGCCCGGGCGTCAGTAACGGCAATAATCCCGGTTTGCGGTGGCAGCGTTTGTAGCCAGTCTGCCAGCCGATTTTGCGCGTGTTGCCAGTTCTCTGGCGCGGTTTCTAACCCCTGATAAACCACTCCGCGATACTTTTCTTCGGCGACAAGCTGACGAAATGCATATTCGCGTTCAGTGGCCCAACGTTTGCCGCTTGATTCCGGAAGACCATAAAAAGCAAAGCGGTTAACGCCTTTCTCTTTTAAATGCAAAAATGCGCTTTCAACCAGCGCATAGTTATCGGTGGCAATGTAATGAACGGGTGGGTAACTTTCGGCAAGGTGATACGAACCACCAACCCCAACAATGGGGACGTCGACATCAGCCAGCGCTTGCTCGATTTGTTTGTCGTCGAAGTCGGCAATGACGCCATCTCCTAACCAGTCCTTGATTTTATCAATGCGGGCGCGGAAATCTTCTTCAATGAAAATATCCCATTCCGATTGTGACGCCTGTAAATATTCCCCTACGCCTTCTACTACCTGCCGGTCATAGGCTTTATTGGCATTGAACAGTAATGTGATGCGGTGACGTTTAGTAAACATGGTTCTTTTCCTGCTGAATCATGCAAAAACTCAAAACCGGTAATACGTTACCGGCTTTGAGAAAATTTTTATCAAAATCAAGAACGGCGTTTGGTTGCGGAGTCCATCCATACTGCCAGCAACAGAATCGCACCTTTAACGATATACTGCCAGAAGGTCGGTACATCCATCATACTCATGCCGTTATCCAGTGAAGCCATGATGAATGCCCCCATTACCGCTCCGGCCACGCTCCCGACGCCGCCTGCCAGACTGGTGCCGCCAATCACACATGCGGCAATTGCGTCCAGTTCGGCGATATTTCCCGCAGAAGGTGAACCAGCGCCAAGTCGAGAACTGAGGATTAATCCGGCGATGGCTACCATTAATCCGTTAATAGCGAACACGGCAAGTTTGGTGCGTTCAACGTTAATCCCGGAGAGCCGTGCTGCTTCCAGATTGCCGCCGATGGCATAAATGCGTCGTCCAAATGCCGTCCGCGTTGCCATAAACATTCCGCCGAGTAACAGCAACGTCAGCAGCAGAACAGGAGTGGGAACGCCACGGTAATCATTCAACAGCCAGATTGCGCCTAATACGATGATAGCGGTTAAAGCCTGGCGACCGACTACTGCGGTAGAAGCCGGAGACTGCAAACCCAAAGCCTGACGGCGCATTCTTCCGCGCCATTGCCAGCCAACAAAAGCCATTAAGCCAAGCGCGCCAATGATGAAGCCGGTGCTGGCGGGTAGATAGCTTTGCCCGATTTGTGACATCGCGGCGCTGGTGGGGGAAACAGTCGTGCCGTTGGTGATGCCAATGAGTATGCCGCGAAATGCCAACATGCCCGCGAGGGTGACAATAAATGAAGGGACTTTGCGGTACGCGACCCACCATCCGTTCCAGGCACCGAGAAGCAGTCCCAGAACCAAAGTCACAATGATGGTAAGTGGCAAAGGCCAGCCTAGCCAGACGTCACAAATCGCCGCGACGCCACCTAACAGCCCCATCATTGAGCCGACGGAAAGGTCGATTTCAGCAGAAATTATGACGAACACCATTCCTACCGCGAGGATGCCGGTAATCGCGGTTTGGCGTAACAGGTTGGAGACGTTACGGGCGCTTAAGTAGGCACCATCGGTGGTCCAGGTAAAGAACAGCATGATTGCGATGATAGCTGCAATCATCACGAAGACCTGCAAATTCAGTGATTTCAGCCCGGAAAAGCCACCGGATGTCGGTACGGCTAATTTCACTTCAGACGGATTGCTTTTCGACATGATGTTCGCTCCTCAATGCGGCTTCCATCACCTGCTCCTGAGTCAGGTTATGATTTATCAGGTTGGCTTTTAGTTTCCCTTCATGCATCACCAGTACACGATCGCTAAGGCCGAGCACTTCAGGTAATTCGGAAGAGATGACAATAACGGCAATACCCTGCTGGACGAGTTGGTTAATTAATTTGTAGATCTCGTATTTCGCGCCAATATCGATACCCCTGGTGGGTTCATCAAGAATGAGAATGCGCGGGTTAAGTAACAGACAGCGAGCGAGGATCGCTTTTTGTTGATTGCCGCCGCTCAAACGTCCAATAGCAAGGTCGGAGGACGACGTTTTAACTTTGAGTTGCTGGATTGATTCCAGAATACATTTTTGCTCTGCCGCGTCATCAAGCTGGCTAATACCGCCGGTAAATTTATTGAGTGCGGCGAGGGTAATATTTTTACCAACCGCCATTACCGGAACGATGCCGTCGCGCTTTCTGTCTTCGGGTACCATCGCAATCCCCTGGGCGATGGCTTGCTGACAGTTACGAATATCTACCTGTTTGCCGTCAATATAAATTTTCCCTTCCCATTGTCCGGGCCACACACCAAACAGGCACTGAATAGTCTCGGTACGTCCGGCACCAACGAGTCCGGCGATACCCAGTATTTCGCCACGTTTCAGGGAAAACGAGACATCATTAACTCGTTTAATATGACGATTAACCGGATGCCATGCCGTCAGATGTTCAATACGTAATATTTCATCTCCGGTGGTATGTGGTTCATTAGGGTAAAGCGCGGTTAACTCTCGCCCGACCATCATGGTGATAATATCGTCTTCACTCATTCCAGCAGCATCACGCGTGCCAATGTGCTGACCGTCGCGAATAACGAAAATCGTATCGGAAATCGCTTTGACTTCGTTGAGTTTGTGCGAAATATAAATACAGGCGATACCGTGCTGTTGTAGATCGCGAATAATATCCAGTAAAACCGACGTTTCCTGCTCAGTTAATGAGGCTGTCGGCTCATCGAGAATTAACAAACGCACCTGTTTATTAAGTGCCTTGGCAATTTCAACCAGTTGTTGTTGCCCAAGTCCTAAATCGCCAACGCGGGTATCAGGTGAAATGGATAAACTGACCTGTGCGAGCAGCTTCTGACAGCGTAGCGTCATCAGGTCATAATCCATAATGCCATTATGGGTTATTTCGTTACCCAGGAAGATATTTTCCAGCACGGTCAGTTCTTTCACCAGCGCCAATTCCTGGTGAATAATGGCGATACCTTTGCGTTCGGTATCGCGGATGTGACTCGCCTGAATCTCTTCTCCCGCAAAAATAATTTCGCCTTCGTAGGAACCATGGGGATAAATACCACACAGCACTTTCATCAGCGTTGATTTACCTGACCCATTTTCCCCACAGAGTGAGACGATTTCGCCAGCATTCAACCGCAAGCTGACGTTATCAATCGCCTTCACACTGCCGAAGGTTTTGGTAATATTTTTCATTTCAAGTAGATAAGGCATAACGACTCCACCTAAGCCAATTAATTCACGCGGCATGGAGAGAAATCACGCCCCCGCTCCGCGCCGGGGCGTAACGCTTACAGCTCGCTCTCTTTGTGGAATCCGTCTTTAACTACCGTATCTTTGATGTTGTTTTTATTCACATCGATCGGTGTCAGCAGGCGGGAGGGAACATCTTTCAGGCCATTATTCAGTGTGGTATCCGCTTTTGGCTCCTGACCATTGCCCAACTCAACGGCAATTTCTGCGGCAGTATTTGCCAACAATGTAATAGGTTTATACACCGTCATAGTTTGCGTACCGGCAGCAATACGTTTAATACCTGCAAGATCCGCATCCTGGCCGGAAATTGCTACTTTCCCTGATAAACCTTGCGCGCTTAATGCCTGAATTGCTCCTCCTGCGGTGGCATCGTTTGAGGCAACTACAGCATCAATTTTGTTATTATTGGCGGTTAGCGCGTTTTCCATAATTTTCAATGCGTTTTCCGGTAACCAGCCATCAACCCATTGGTCACCAACGACTTTAATTTTTCCGGAATCAACATAAGGTTTTAATACTTTCATTTGCCCGGCGCGGAACAGCTTGGCGTTGTTATCTACCGGCGAGCCGCCCATCAGGAAGTAATTACCTTGCGGAACAATATCGACCAGGGCTTTTGCCTGCAGTTCGCCGACTTTTTCGTTATCGAAAGAAATATAAAAATCGATATCCGCATCGTTAATCATACGGTCGTAAGCTAATACTTTAATACCTTCTTGTTTGGCTTCTTTTACAACGTTACTTAATACCTGACCGTTATACGGAATAATAACAAGAACATCGACGCCCCGGTTAATCATGTTTTCAATCTGCGACATTTGTGTTTCTTCATTGCCATTTGCAGACTGTACAAATACTTTCGCGCCGAGAGATTCTGCCTTTTTCACAAAAATATCTCGATCTTTTTGCCAGCGTTCAAGACGGAGATCATCAATCGCCATACCTATTTTGACTTCTTTGGCGTGAGCCGCAACGTTGGTAAGCAGAAGTGAGGTGCAAAGGGTGAGTAGAATGTTCTTTATTTTCATGGTGTAGGGCCTTCTGTAGTTAGAGGACAGCTTTAATAAGTAACAATCACCGCGATAAACGTAACCAATTTTTAGCAACTAAACAGGGGAAAACAATTACAGATTTTTATCTTTCGATTACGATTTTTGGTTTATTTCTTGATTTATGACAGAGATCTTACTTTTGTTGCGCAATTGTACTTATTGCATTTTTCTCTTCGAGGAATTACCCAGTTTCATCATTCCATTTTATTTTGCGAGCGAGCGCACACTTGTGAATTATCTCAATAGCAGTGTGAAATAACATAATTGAGCAACTGAAAGGGAGTGCCCAATATTACGACATCATCCATCACCCGCGGCATTACCTGATTATGGAGTTCAATATGCAAGCCTATTTTGACCAGCTCGATCGCGTTCGTTATGAAGGCTCAAAATCCTCAAACCCGTTAGCATTCCGTCACTACAATCCCGACGAACTGGTGTTGGGCAAGCGTATGGAAGAGCATTTGCGTTTTGCCGCCTGCTACTGGCACACCTTCTGCTGGAACGGGGCGGATATGTTTGGTGTGGGGGCGTTTAATCGTCCGTGGCAGCAGCCTGGTGAGGCACTGGCGTTGGCGAAGCGTAAAGCAGATGTCGCATTTGAGTTTTTCCACAAGTTACATGTGCCATTTTATTGCTTCCACGATGTAGATGTTTCCCCTGAGGGCGCGTCGTTAAAAGAGTACATCAATAATTTTGCGCAAATGGTTGATGTCCTGGCAGGCAAGCAAGAAGAGAGCGGCGTGAAGCTGCTGTGGGGAACTGCTAACTGCTTTACAAACCCTCGCTATGGCGCGGGTGCGGCGACGAACCCAGATCCTGAAGTCTTCAGTTGGGCGGCAACGCAAGTTGTTACAGCGATGGAAGCAACCCATAAATTGGGCGGTGAAAACTATGTCCTGTGGGGTGGTCGTGAAGGTTACGAAACGCTGTTAAATACCGACTTGCGCCAGGAGCGTGAACAGCTGGGCCGCTTTATGCAGATGGTGGTTGAGCATAAACATAAAATCGGTTTCCAGGGCACGTTGCTTATCGAACCGAAACCGCAAGAACCGACCAAACATCAATATGATTACGATGCTGCGACGGTCTATGGCTTCCTGAAACAGTTTGGTCTGGAAAAAGAGATTAAACTGAATATTGAAGCTAACCACGCGACGCTGGCAGGTCACTCTTTCCATCATGAAATAGCCACCGCCATTGCGCTTGGCCTGTTCGGTTCTGTCGACGCCAACCGTGGCGATGCGCAACTGGGCTGGGACACCGACCAGTTCCCGAACAGTGTGGAAGAGAATGCGCTGGTGATGTATGAAATTCTCAAAGCAGGCGGTTTCACCACCGGTGGTCTGAACTTCGATGCCAAAGTACGTCGTCAAAGTACTGATAAATATGATCTGTTTTACGGTCATATCGGCGCGATGGATACGATGGCGTTGGCGCTGAAAATTGCAGCGCGCATGATTGAAGATGGCGAGCTGGATAAACGCATCGCGCAGCGTTATTCCGGCTGGAATAGCGAATTAGGCCAGCAAATCCTGAAAGGCCAAATGTCACTGGCAGATTTAGCCAAATATGCTCAGGAACATAATTTGTCTCCGGTGCATCAGAGTGGTCGCCAGGAGCAACTGGAAAATCTGGTAAATCATTATCTGTTCGACAAATAACGGCTAACTGTGCAGTCCGTTGGCCCGGTTATCAGTAGCGATACCGGGCATTTTTTTAAGGAACGATCGATATGTATATCGGGATAGATCTTGGCACCTCGGGCGTAAAAGTTATTTTGCTCAATGAGCAGGGTGAGGTGGTTGCTGCGCAAACGGAAAAGCTGACCGTTTCGCGCCCGCATCCACTCTGGTCGGAACAAGACCCGGAACAGTGGTGGCAGGCAACTGATCGCGCAATGAAAGCTCTGGGCGTTCAGCATTCTCTGCAAGACGTTAAAGCATTAGGTATTGCCGGACAGATGCACGGTGCAACCTTACTGGATGCCCAGCAACGGGTATTACGCCCTGCCATTTTGTGGAACGACGGGCGCTGTGCGCAAGAGTGCACTTTGCTGGAAGCGCGAGTTCCGCAATCACGGGTGATTACCGGTAACCTGATGATGCCCGGATTTACTGCGCCTAAATTGCTATGGGTTCATCGGCATGAGCCGGAGATATTCCGTCAAATCGATAAAGTATTATTACCGAAAGATTACTTGCGTCTGCGTATGACGGGGGAGTTTGCCAGCGATATGTCTGACGCAGCTGGCACTATGTGGCTGGATGTCGCAAAGCGTGACTGGAGCGATCTCATGCTGCAGGCTTGCCACTTATCTCGTGACCAGATGCCCGCATTATACGAAGGCAGCGAAATTACTGGTGCTTTGCTACCTGAAGTTGCGAAAGCGTGGGGTATGGCGACGGTGCCAGTTGTCGCAGGCGGTGGCGATAATGCAGCTGGTGCGGTTGGTGTGGGAATGGTTGATGCTAATCAGGCAATGTTATCGCTGGGGACGTCGGGGGTCTATTTTGCTGTCAGCGAAGGATTCTTAAGCAAGCCAGAAAGCGCCGTACACAGCTTTTGCCATGCGCTCCCGCAGCGTTGGCATTTAATGTCTGTGATGCTGAGTGCGGCTTCTTGCCTGGATTGGGCCGCAAAATTAACCGGTCTGAGCAATGTTCCAGCTTTAATCGCGGCTGCTCAACAGGCTGATGAAAGTACCGAGCCTGTCTGGTTTCTGCCTTATCTTTCCGGTGAACGTACGCCACACAACAATCCCCAGGCGAAGGGGGTTTTCTTTGGTTTGACCCATCAACATGGTGCTAATGAACTGGCGCGAGCAGTGCTGGAAGGCGTGGGTTATGCGCTGGCAGATGGCATGGATGTCGTACATGCCTGCGGCATTAAACCGCAAAGTGTTACGCTGATTGGTGGCGGGGCTCGTAGTGAGTACTGGCGTCAGATGCTGGCGGATATCAGCGGTCAGCAGCTCGATTACCGCACAGGGGGAGATGTGGGGCCAGCACTGGGTGCAGCAAGGCTGGCGCAGATTGCGACGAATCCAGAGAAATCGCTCATTGAATTGTTGCCACAACTACCGTTAGAACAGTCGCATCTACCAGATGCGCAGCGTTATGCCGCTTATCAGCCACGACGAGAAACGTTCCGTCGCCTCTATCAGCAACTTCTGCCATTAATGGCGTAAACGTTATCCCCTGCCTGACCGGGTGGGGGATAATTCACATCTATATATCTCAGTAATTAATTAATATTTAGTATGAATTTATTCTGAAAATCATTTGTTAATGGCATTTTTCAGTTTTGTCTTTCGTTGGTTACTCGTAATGTATCGCTGGTAGATATGGAGATCGTTATGAAAACCTCAAAGACTGTGGCAAAACTATTATTTGTTGTCGGGGCGCTGGTTTATCTGGTTGGGCTATGGATCTCATGCCCATTGTTAAGTGGAAAAGGCTATTTTCTTGGCGTGTTAATGACAGCAACTTTTGGCAATTATGCATATCTTCGCGCAGAAAAACTCGGGCAACTGGATGATTTTTTTATCCGCGTCTGCCAGTTGCTGGCGTTAATCACTATCGGTCTCTTGTTTATCGGTGTTTTAAACGCACCTATCAATGCTTATGAAATGGTGATCTATCCCATCGCCTTTTTTGTCTGCTTGTTTGGTCAAATGCGTTTGTTTCGCTCGGCATGAGCAACATAAACCTCTTACACATTCAGGAATGAAAGGAATACTGTGATGGACAACAAAATATCAACCTATTCACCGGCATTTAGTATTGTGTCATGGATAGCTCTCGTTGGTGGTATCGTTACCTATCTGTTAGGACTATGGAATGCAGAGATGCAGTTAAATGAAAAAGGATATTATTTTGCCGTACTGGTATTAGGACTGTTTTCTGCGGCGTCTTATCAAAAGACCGTTCGGGACAAGTATGAAGGCATACCGACCACCTCCATTTATTATATGACTTGCCTGACGGTCTTTATTATCTCTGTTGCGTTATTGCTGGTAGGTCTGTGGAATGCAACGTTATTACTCAGCGAAAAAGGCTTTTATGGGCTGGCTTTCTTCTTAAGCTTGTTTGGTGCAGTAGCGGTGCAGAAGAATATTCGTGATGCCGGAATAAACCCACCAAAAGAAACACAGGTTACCCAGGAAGAATACAGCGAATAATTCACATAAGCCCGGTCAGTCCAATGTGACCGGGCTTTTATTTAACTCACTAGTCTGTTTCTGTCGATTCGTTGTACCAGCATAGAAAGTAACAAACTCGCTGCCAACGTCGCGCAAAAGATCCAAATAATATCGAGTATTGGCCAGTTTTTAAGCTCAATCCCCCGGGTACGCAGCGCATGGATAATCAATGCATGGAACCCGTATATACCTAAAGAATGGCGTGATATCAGCCCAAGCCCGGGAACAGTGTGTGTATCCAGCGTGTTTTTAACCAGAGTCAATAGCGTGATTGCGCAGATAAAAACCATCGGCCCACAGTAAAGATACCAGGTATCGGCAAAATTTCCGCGCCACTGCAATTCATATAATGTCCCGCGAGAGATAATAAATACCCCCGTCGCAAACAGTGCGGCGCACACCCACGACAGTGCTTTATGCTGTGTGTCCATCATCCCTATAGCGCGGCCCAACATGCCATACAGGATGTAGTAAAAAGTATCGCCATTGATATATAAGTTAATTGGCAGCCATTCAAAACCGTCAATTTTCTGCGGCACTGTGTTTGGGTTAGCGATAATGCCAATCACCACCATTAGCACCAGCAACATTTTTCCGCCGACGTTCTTCACCTGAATCAGCGGTGAAACCAGATAAATCACCGCAATCGCGAAGAAAAACCACAAGTGGTAAAACACTGGCTTTTGCAGCAGGTTTTTCAGCGCTAACTCCATATTGATGGAGGTAAACAGCGCAATGTAGAGCAGCGCAACAGTGCTATAAAACAGCAGGCATAAGCCGATGCGCAAGAAATGGCGCGGCTGGGCGCTGCGTTCGCCAAAAAAGAGATAGCCGGAAATCATGAAAAATAGCGGCACGCTGACACGAGAGGCAGAATTCAGAACATTGGCGATATCCCATGTGACGGGGCTAACACTATGAGCATTGGTCACATACCAGGTAGTGGTGTGAATCATCACCACCATTAAACACGCTATCCCTCGCAGGTTATCAATCCAGTAAATTTTGGGCTGCATCTGTGTCTCTGTATCTGGTTAAAAAAAGTCTGACCGATAAATCATTCGGTTGGCGCACTGGAATAATCTGAGTTTTATCACTACAGCTTATAGAGGCTTAAGGAAATTCGTAAGATATCAGCCACTATACCGATATAAATAATAAGACTCACCTGCAAACCAGACGGTAATTTAATGATGATGAACTCTTTCTTTCCGGCAATGGCGCTTATGGTGCTTATGGCGCTAGTGGGTTGTTCTACACCGCCACCCGTGCAGAAAGCACAACGGGTAAAGGTTGATCCTCTGCGTTCGTTGAATATGGAAGGGCTATGCAAAGATCAGGCGGCAAAACGCTATAATACAGGTGCGCAAAAAATCGACGTCACCGCATTTGAACAGTTCCAGGGGAGCTACGAAATGCGCGGTTATACCTTCCGTAAAGAGCAGTTTGTCTGTTCTTTTGACGCAGATGGCCATTTTTTGCATCTTTCCATGCGTTAAGCCCTGCTTTTTCCCGTTTCGTACTGTATATCTTCCATCCAGCGGGTATACTGATCCCTTCCTTTAAATCCACACGTATCCAGCACGAAATAATATGCAAAAGTTTGATACCAGGACCTTCCAGGGCTTGATCCTGACCTTACAGGATTACTGGGCTCGCCAGGGCTGCACCATTGTTCAACCATTGGACATGGAAGTCGGCGCGGGAACCTCTCACCCAATGACCTGTCTGCGCGCGCTGGGGCCAGAACCGATGGCGGCTGCTTATGTTCAGCCTTCTCGTCGCCCGACCGATGGTCGCTACGGCGAAAACCCCAACCGTTTACAGCACTACTATCAGTTCCAGGTGGTCATTAAGCCATCGCCGGACAATATTCAGGAGCTGTACCTTGGTTCTCTGAAAGAGCTGGGCATGGACCCGACCATCCACGACATCCGTTTCGTGGAAGATAACTGGGAAAACCCGACGCTGGGTGCCTGGGGGCTGGGCTGGGAAGTGTGGCTGAACGGCATGGAAGTGACGCAGTTCACTTACTTCCAGCAGGTTGGTGGTCTGGAGTGTAAACCGGTTACCGGCGAGATCACCTACGGTCTGGAACGTCTGGCAATGTACATTCAGGGCGTAGACAGCGTTTACGACCTGGTCTGGAGCGACGGCCCGCTGGGTAAAACCACCTACGGCGACGTGTTCCATCAGAACGAAGTGGAGCAGTCCACTTACAACTTCGAATACGCGGATGTGGATTTCCTGTTCACCTGCTTTGAGCAGTACGAGAAAGAAGCGCAGCAGCTGCTGGCGCTGGAAAATCCGCTGCCGCTGCCAGCCTACGAGCGTATTCTGAAAGCCGCCCACAGCTTCAACCTGCTGGATGCGCGTAAAGCCATCTCCGTCACCGAGCGTCAGCGCTATATTCTGCGCATTCGCACCCTGACCAAAGCAGTGGCAGAAGCATACTACGCTTCCCGTGAAGCCCTCGGCTTCCCGATGTGCAACAAAGATAAGTAAGAGGCGGCTATGTCTGAGAAAACTTTTCTGGTGGAAATCGGCACTGAAGAGCTGCCACCAAAAGCACTGCGCAGCCTGGCTGAGTCCTTTGCTGCGAACTTTACTGCGGAGCTGGATAACGCTGGCCTCGCACACGGCACCGTTCAATGGTTTGCTGCTCCGCGTCGTCTGGCGCTGAAAGTGGCTAACCTGGCGGAAGCGCAACCGGATCGTGAAATCGAAAAACGCGGCCCGGCAATTGCCCAGGCGTTCGACGCTGAAGGCAAACCGAGCAAAGCGGCAGAAGGTTGGGCGCGTGGTTGCGGTATTACCGTTGACCAGGCTGAGCGTCTGACTACCGATAAAGGCGAATGGCTGCTGTATCGCGCCCATGTGAAGGGCGAAAGCACCGAAGCACTGCTGCCGAATATGGTTGCGACTTCGCTGGCGAAACTGCCGATCCCGAAACTGATGCGTTGGGGCGCAAGCGACGTGCACTTCGTGCGTCCGGTTCACACCGTGACCCTGCTGCTGGGCGACAAAGTTATTCCGGCTACCATTCTGGGTATTCAGTCCGATCGCGTGATTCGCGGTCACCGCTTTATGGGCGAGTCGGAATTCACTATCGACAATGCCGATCAGTATCCGGAAATTCTGCGTGAGCGCGGGAAAGTCATCGCCGATTACGAAGAACGTAAGGCGAAGATTAAAGCCGATGCCGAAGAAGCGGCGCGTAAGATTGGCGGTAACGCTGACTTAAGCGAAAGCCTGTTGGAAGAAGTCGCTTCGCTGGTGGAATGGCCGGTTGTGCTGACCGCAAAATTCGAAGAGAAATTCCTCGCGGTGCCGTCTGAAGCGCTGGTTTACACCATGAAAGGTGACCAGAAATACTTCCCGGTGTATGCGAACGACGGCAAACTGCTGCCGAACTTTATCTTCGTTGCCAATATCGAATCGAAAGATCCGCAGCAAATTATCTCTGGTAACGAGAAAGTCGTTCGTCCACGTCTGGCGGATGCCGAGTTCTTCTTCAACACCGACCGTAAAAAACGTCTGGAAGATAACCTGCCGCGCCTGCAAACCGTGTTGTTCCAGCAACAGCTGGGTACACTGCGCGACAAAACTGACCGCATCCAGGCGCTGGCTGGCTGGATTGCTGAACAGATTGGCGCTGACGTTAACCACGCAACCCGTGCGGGCCTGCTGTCCAAGTGCGACCTGATGACCAACATGGTCTTCGAGTTCACCGACACCCAGGGCGTTATGGGGATGCACTACGCGCGTCACGATGGCGAAGCGGAAGATGTTGCCGTGGCGCTGAACGAGCAGTATCAGCCGCGCTTTGCCGGTGATGACCTGCCGTCTAACCCGGTAGCCTGTGCGCTGGCGATTGCTGACAAGATGGATACTCTGGCGGGTATCTTCGGTATCGGCCAGCATCCGAAAGGCGACAAAGACCCGTTTGCGTTGCGTCGTGCCGCACTTGGCGTGCTGCGTATTATCGTTGAGAAGAACCTCAATCTTGACCTGCAAACCCTGACCGAAGAAGCAGTGCGTCTGTATGGCGATAAGCTGACTAATGCCAACGTGGTTGATGATGTTATCGACTTTATGCTCGGTCGCTTCCGCGCCTGGTATCAGGACGAAGGTTACACCGTTGACACCATCCAGGCGGTACTGGCGCGTCGTCCGACTCGTCCGGCTGATTTCGATGCCCGAATGAAAGCGGTATCGCACTTCCGTACCCTGGATGCAGCTGCAGCACTGGCGGCGGCGAACAAGCGTGTATCTAACATTCTGGCGAAATCTGACGAAGTGCTGAGCGACCGCGTGAATGCCTCTACTCTGAAAGAGCCGGAAGAAATTAAACTGGCGATGCAGGTTGTGGTGCTACGTGACAAGCTAGAGCCGTACTTTGCTGAAGGTCGTTACCAGGATGCGCTGGTCGAACTGGCTGAGCTGCGTGAACCGGTTGATGCCTTCTTCGATAAAGTGATGGTCATGGTTGATGACAAAGAATTGCGAATCAACCGTCTTACCATGCTGGAGAAACTGCGCGAATTATTCCTGCGAGTTGCGGATATTTCGCTGTTGCAGTAATAACGTCGTTATTAAAAAGCCTGCCATCTGGCAGGCTTTTTTATCGCTAAATAATAGAGCAACCTTTAATAATCTTCTGCTGAATAAAGATTGTCTCATATATTAATTTTATGAGATTTTTTTAGGATTATATCAAGGAGAAGAAACGAACTTATTAAGCTAGAATAGCTGCGGGTGCTTGAGACTGTTTGTCTCAGGTATTCACCGAAAGGCAGACAGAGAAAAGCCCCACCTGACTATAAATCAAAGTGTGTACTGACCCCAGAAAGTTGGACAGTTAAACACGAGGCATATAGGTCTGATTCCGATATTCAATTGGAGTCAGACCTTTTAATTTCAGGCTAATTCTTCTGCTGTTGTAGTATTCAATATATTCCGTAACAGCATCCTTCAGCTCGCTTATATTACTGAACTCATCAAGATAAAAACACTCCGACTTTAAGGTTCCAAAGAAACACTCCACCACAGCATTATCCAGACAATTGCCTTTTCTGGACATGCTTTGT
>NZ_JBJQMC010000024.1:0-76974 GCF_046486085.1 Escherichia sp. WS568 | reverse complement strand
GAACTCAGGGGTGAAAGTACGTTTGGTTTTCTTGTTCATTAAGTCACCTGTTTTGTGTTGAGGTGAGAATATCACCTTTAATCAGGTGGCCAAATTTACTGTGCCACTACACAGAGCCAATATATTTATAGCTATGTGGGTGGCTCATCGCTGACGGCATGTATGCGTAACAGAGCATCTGTATCATCCGTTTGACGTTTTCGTCGGCGATCCTGCCAGCTATTCGGACATCTTGTGAAACCCAAAGGCAGCGGCTGACGAAGCTTATCCGGTATCCTCTCGCAACAAAGGTACATGTACCATCTACTTTTTGGGCGGCCATTGTCGACAGATTCTTAAGTAGAACAGCTAAGTTTAGATTTAGGAAAAAGTTGTTAAAATCAAGCAAATACTTATCATCATCACTTGATTTCGTAAACGCAAAACTACGATACTATTAACAAATTCTTCTATGCATTCTTACCGAATGTTGGCGGTAGCGTGCTTAATCACTCGGATTTAGTATGAAAAAAAATTCTTTAAATGTGATTTTGGATACTGTTTTCTCGGCGAAAAGCATCAATGGTGAGAAATCTCATTCTTTTATATCGTATAAATTAGTTAAAGCTGTAGAAAATTTAAGTGGATATGACTTGGATCTTTTCCTCAATCGTGCGATAAACCATCCTAACTTCCCTAGCAATATGGATTTTTCCTTACGAACAGTTTTTACAATTGAACAATCTAACACTATTGAATTTAAAAATTTCATTTCAGAATTGGTGTGGTACAAGCATATTTTCATACGATATAAAAAACACCTTAATGATATATTATCGGCAAAGGCAAGACTTGAGAAGTTAGTTCTTTTCGCAACAGGTAGTGAATGTATAAAATATTTAGATGAAATAGAAAGCTCTTATGGAGTTAGTTTTTGGAGCATTGATGCTCGTCTCTTAATAAATAAAGTTTTGCTTAACGAAAGCAATGGGTTATATGTTAAATCAATTCTATCTAAAACCCACTATAAACTTACAGAGTTTATGTTACAGCAGCTATTATTTAAGCATCAAGTACATAACTTTGATGATTTTTCAAAGAACCTTATAAAAATACTAGATGATATGCGCACCACTCAAGATAATGGGTATGCTAGAAATTTAGCTGATGGTATTTCATCCTTTTTAATACCTTTAGAGTTTGATAAAAATATAGATCTCAAAAATAGAACCTTAGCACCATTTACCAACCTTCCTTTAATAGATCAATTTATCATATTCCAGAGAACTATAAGCGATTTACAACTTCATGGAAATGGTTTAAGAAATAGCGAGTTAAGCTTAATTGCAGAAATTAACAGCTTTATTAAAAATAACTATCTCAACAATATTTTAGATGGAAGAGAGCGTAATATAGAGAATATTGATGAACACTATAAAAGTGTTATTCGACGTTATACTATAGGTGATTATACTGGGTGTATTTCAGAAATAAATTCAGTTCGAACGCAGAAGACAATTTTGCCATTAATTGAAATATATGCAAAATCCCATGTGTATCTTGATAAGAAAATTTCAGACTCATGCATATTCAATAAATTAACAAACTGGCTTATAGCAATTATAAAATGCGACAGACGCGCTGGAAAATACATCGATGAATTTGAACTTTTAGCATCTAAGATATATTTCAATTCAAATTCATCCTCTCTATTCTTCACATTATATAATTTAATAAGTGATAACCATAATAAATTAAACATATCTCGTATAAATCTAACCAAAAATGGTTCCTTTGTAACATCCCTTCATTTGAATATAACAATCAAGGAACTATGGACTGAACTTGGAATAAAAGAGAATGAGATACCAAAATATCGATTATTTAAATTCAAAGACCTAGCAAATCTATCCTTTGATGAAATCAAAAAACACTACGAAGTATACAATGATAATGTAATAATTCGCTCTGAATATTTAAAAGATTATACTAACTTTTTATTAGAAAATGAAAAGTATGAATTATGCATCCAATTTATAGCTGAAAACTGCATCGGCAACCCCGCAAATTATTACTACTTCCCAATCCGAAAAATAATTGATTTTGTAAAAGACAATATTTTTGACTATGCAAGCGTGGCCTTATCTATATTGATAGATATTTTTGTCAAAAGCACATCAAACACTTCAAATGAGCTTCTTCTCGAAAGTTATGAGAGTTTAGTAGATATTTCAAATATTAATAGGCCATCTACCCATTATTGCTCTAAGCAATTAACTCCATTAGAGCACTATTTCCTTAAGTTTATCTGTATACCTTCCGTGATGGATTCAGACCCTTCATTCACAGGCACGGACGACTTGAAGAAGGAAAGAATTGCTATTATAGATCTATTATTAAAAGAACACGATGATGCAGATTTATTGAAAGAGAAAGACGAAATTATAGATGAAATATCATTCGAAGAAATAAAAACAAAATATGAGACAGGAAAAATATTTGTTGATATAGAAAATTTAAAACGGGCAAAGCTTGAAAGATACAGATATTATTTTGATGCACTTAAGGATTCGCTTATTCTCGGACTAGAACCACCTGAAGACTTTGCTTTAATTACAGACGATGGGAATATCACAGCCATTCCATCTGGCGATACAAACTCTATAATCCATGAACTTCTAAAAGAACTAATCTCCGATTTTGTTAAAAATGAAAATTACGGTCTTGATAAATATTTGAGTGCAGATATACGGCATGGTGTTTTTGAAAATCAACTCAGATCAAGTGCTGAAAAATCGCAATTAATAACTGATATGGATGGTACTGGACAGTATTCGAAAAGCAATTTAATTATTGAGACATATCCATTAATTAACCCTATTATAAATAACGAAATAGGGACAGCAATAGCTGATTTCTCTTATCACTTTGACATTGAATTGGCTAAAGCCAATTCCTGGTTCAATGTCAAGACAATGCTCATAAGTGAATCACAGCAAGGTATGATTGATTTCCTCATTTCTGTTGATATGTTTAATTCATTTAAAGCAGCAGTTTCAAATCAAGCATCTTTTGAGAAGTTTTTTGACGCTTGTATTAACTTCATGTGGGAAAGAACGTTCAGATGTTTGAATGATATTAAAGAGCGATTGCATTACGAATTTAAGAGGAATATTTTAGATTTAATTGCCACTCTTAGGCATCAAATTGATATCTATAGAAGACGTAGTTCCATGAGAGAAATCCAGGAGAAAATTGACCTCTTGGCCGAAAGCATTAATAAAGAAATTGCAACAGTCTGCGATTGGTTAAATGTACTTGAGTATAACGAGGAGAAAATATATAAAATATCATCCGTGATGCAGGCATGTAGGAAAACTTTTTTTAATATACACCATTGTTCTGATGATGCTATCGTTTTTGATTCAATGTATCATGATGATGAACCAAAATTATCTTATAAAGAAGCCAAGCCTCTAATCACATCAATAATAACAGCGTTAAACAATGCTATGGC
The DNA here is from genome assembly GCF_046486085.1 of Escherichia sp. WS568. Taxonomy (NCBI): domain Bacteria; kingdom Pseudomonadati; phylum Pseudomonadota; class Gammaproteobacteria; order Enterobacterales; family Enterobacteriaceae; genus Escherichia; species Escherichia sp. WS568. The sequence goes on along the minus strand of NZ_JBJQMC010000024.1, from coordinate 73,478 downwards.
CTATGGTAATAAAAAAATCTTTATCAGTATTAAGCCTGAAGAAAAGTCATGGAAAATAACCATCAGAAATTTGATAATTGAGACAAAGAACAGAACTACCAACCAAATTTTACAAGAGATTGATGATAAAATAAAACGAGGGGATAATAGTCTAAATATAAAAGAAGGCGGAGCTGGAATATATAAAATATATGATTTATTATGTTCATTACCGCAAAGATTTAATGTGAATCATTGCATCCAAAATAACGAATTCATTTTAAATATTGAGATAAAGAAATGAAAATTCTTCTTGTTGAGGATATTGAATATAAGCGTGATAAGGTGATCGGTTTACTAGAGTCTATTTCTGCCGATGTATCAGTCGATGTAGCTAAATCTTATGTTTCGGCAGTAAATTCCGCAACCAGTAAAACTTATGATCTTATAATATTAGATATGAGCCTTCCCACTTACGATAAGGGGCCTAATGAAAATGGAGGTCGCTTCAGAGTGTACGGAGGGAAAGATATTATTCGCAAGTTAATGAGAGGAAAAGAGCATCCAGTAGTTGTGGTTTTAACACAACATACAACTTTTGGTGAAATTGGTGAGCAAAAAAATACTGACACTCTATCACAAGAGTTGAATGCTTTAATGGGATCAAAATTTATAGGTATTGTAAAATATGACTCAACTAAACCTCAATGGAAAGATGAAATAAAAAAAGTCGTACAGGATTTGTTATGATTAAAATATTAATAGTTGATGACAATAAATCTAGAATTGAAAAGCTAAAATCTAGCTTAACTGAACTCATCACAAAAAACATGATAAGGATTGATGAGAAATATACAAGTGACGCCGCAAAAATCGCGCTCAAGTTAAATCAATATGATTATTTAATTCTTGATGTCTTTTTACCTAAAAAAGATAACTATAGCCCAGATGAAAGAAATGGATTAGGTCTTTTAAAACAAATAAATTCAGATTCTAAATTTTACTCTCCAAAAAAAATAGTTGGCATAACTGCATATCTGAATGATATATCCAGATATGAATCCGAATTCAGAGAATATGCTTCAATTATATTCGAGGCTCGACGTAATGATACTGGATGGCTTGAATCACTCAAAAAAATCATTGAAAAGGATGTTGAATCTCAAGTAAGTTATAATCTCAATGAAAAAGATAGTGTTTTAATAACAGTACACGGTATAAGAACCTACGCACCTTGGCAAAATACCATAGAAGAAAAAATAACCAATATATCAAATAAATTTAACTATATAAAATTCAATTATGGTTTTCTAAATATTCTTTGTTTTTTATTCCCTCCGACTAGACATCTATTTGCAAGAAAAATAATCCAAGACATACGAATTACAGTGGAATCAAATAAGAATAAAAGAATTTATATTATTTGTCATAGTTTTGGTACCTACCTTGTATATTGTGCCTTAAGTAAACTGACACATACGGATGCAAAAATTGAATGTTTAATTTTTTCTGGTAGCGTATTAAAACGTACTACCTCATTGAAAACATTAAAGCAACATTGTAATGCAATAATAAATGACTGTGCTGTAAGTGATTATATTTTATTACTATGTAAAATGTTAGTCATTGGCTTGGGCGATGCAGGCAGAAAAGGGTTTATTGAGCCAAATGATGGTGTTTTCATTAACCGCTATTTTAAAGGAGGACATTCAACTTACTTCGAAGATAAAGATTTCATAGAAGTGAACTGGCTTCCTTTAATTTTTGACAATAAAAATATCGCGTCACGAGATGAAAGAAAAAATCATATTTTTTCCGATGTCACCAATGCTTTGCAAAATATAATTGAATATTTAAAAATACCAATATGGTTATTTTTTTCTTTTTTATTGATAGCACTGGTATTATAATATCACTGCACATTAAAAATCATATTGGAGCTTCCCTCATAAAGCTCCAATATAAAACACCATCATTTCAATAGTACCTGCAGCTAATTAAAACTAGTCAACCGAAAACATTAATCACTTTAAACTTTAGTATGCACTTATACTTTCTTAATAATAGAAAAACACTTACAAATAAATTAATCATGTCAATCTCCGTAACTACAACCTCGGAAAGTATGTAAACAGGAATCATTACTGAAAAAAACACGATTTCAGCAGAATTCTAGAAATATCCTGTGCTGCTGCCGATACCAACTTTCGTATATACTACCCTTCACGTTCCTTCTCGTTTTTATAAAACTATTCATTTATAACTATCAATAGGCATCATAACCAATGTAAGTGTAAGTACTGGTGAACGAGTGTCAATGGAGTTAAAAGTATCACTTCATCCTGCTAAATATAAGTTATCCTACGTTTTAATATACTAGAACTCAAAATTAGAATGGTTTGTTAATATTAATAGATTTACCATTGATATCTTTTGACACCTTAAAAAAATCTATACCTTTTATCCACTGACATAACTGTTGTAGTGTTTCCATTGCCTGTTCTAACTCATTTTTTTCAATTCTAACGCCCCCATGATGGCTACAGGAATTTAATAATTCCTGAGCTAGAGTGATGTCATTCTTCAGCTTATTAGGCAGACCGAGAAAATTAATCACCCTCGACAAACTCCCAAGCATTAACTTTTGATAGTCTTCTTCAAATTCCTTTTCAGCCCTAATATTTACTAACATCAAAACATACTCAAGATAACGCCGTGCTGTATTTCCCTTTTCTTGTAACGCATCTCTATCATACTCTTTAATATCACTCAATTCCTGTAGTAGAAAATCAAACTTAGCTATTGCCAAGTTAAGATTGATGTTATGCATTAGCAATTCGGATGCATGATTGCTAACAGGTACACGATTTGGTGGACGTATCATTATAGCCGTCGTGTAACAATTTATATTTGGTATCTGTATAAATTCCTCACCGGAACGCGTAACACGTTGAACTTCTACCATATAGTGGCCAAATTTATCAATCTCATATGACCGACAACGAGCAGAATATAATTTATTTAGCTTTTTCCTGTCTTGATAATATGATTTTATTAATACAAAAAATGCTCTTTCGTGCTCAATAATTAAAATAGTCTCTATTGAAGCATGGTACAACCATCCGTTATTCCATGTTAATTCAAGCTGTCTATTTCCATCTTTAAAATCAATTTTAGTTATACGATCCCAACTTCCTCTATCAATAAAATCGACAATATTGCGCCCAAATCCTTGATAGTTATTTTTAACAATGTGCAATAGTACTGCCTTTATTTTATCCCAATCATGAATTTCTTTTTCATATTCACCATTTAATATATTCGTTAAATCACTGTGAAAATTTTCATATGTCATAAGTATCTCTTTTTAGATAAAATTGGATTTCGACAAGTAGACGTTGATAACAACAAGACTGGTTAGATAATTTAATCATTGATGCAACGTTTAGCGTTGAATCAATTGACATCATTACCAATTCTTCCAATGCAATCAGCATACCACTGCATCATCTCCCTCCGCCCTTCCAGATACAAAGCATGGTTGTACGTCCCACGAATCGCATTCTTATCGACATGCGCAAGCTGGGTTTCAATCCATGCCGTATTGAACCCTTCCTCGTGCAAAATCGTACTCATCGTGTGACGGAAACCATGCCCCGTTACCTTCCCCGTATACCCAATCCGTTTGAATACCTGATTCATACTCGCTTCACTCATCGTCTTGCGGGGATCATTTCGCCCTGGGAATACCAGTGGATATTGCCCAGATATCACCTTGAGTTGTTGTACGATTTCCAGCGCTTGGGTAGATAGGGGGACAAGGTGAGGCCGTTTCATCTTCATACGCTCTGCAGGTATTTCCCACACTGCTTTTTCAAGATCAAACTCACTCCAGAAAGCACCTCGTAGCTCGCCAGTACGAACTCCTGTAAGGATCAGCAGACGAGCGGCAAGAACAACTAACGGGCTTCCTGTGTAGCCTGCGAGAGCTTTAAAGAAGTCTGGTAACTCCTCAACAGTAAGGAAGGGATAATGCTTCGATTCATGCCCTGACATTGCGCTGGTTAGATCCGCTGCAGGATTGTATTCCGCACGACCGGTAACGATGGCGTAACGAAAGACTTCACTGCAACGCTGGCGAACCTTCTTGGCCTTCTCTGTCGCGCCACGGCTTTCCATTCGACGTAGCACATTCAGCAGAACCAAAGGCTTGATGTCATTCACCGGCAGTTGGCCAATATAAGGGAAAATATCTTTATTGAAGGCTTCGATAATGTCGGAGGCATAACCTTCTGACCACCGGCTCACCTTCGTTCCGTGCCATTCAAGTGCCACAGCCTGAAACGTATTATTGAGCTGCACATCGCGAACCAACTTTTCTTCTTTCTTGGCAAACGATGGGTCGATACCTTCGGCCAGCTTTTTCTTGGCTTCATCACGCAGTGCCCTCGCTTGTGCAAGGGACACTGCCGGATAGACACCAAAAGCCATACGTTTCTCTTTTCCATTGAAGCGATATTTCATCCGCCAGTATCGAGAACCAGAAGGAACAACTTCAAGATACAAGCCTGCACCATCTGCTAGCTTGTAGGCTTTCTCTCTGGGTTTAGCAGCATCTACCTGTCGAGCATTAAGCTTCATTGGGGGCATCTCCCTGGACCGAACACAGAATGCCCCCACTTATGCCCCCAACTGCGACTTGATTTCGGTTGAGTCCAGTTGATAACAGGAGATAAGATACGGGCCAGAAACCGCAGTATACGGGCTTTTAGTTGATTTCGGTAGACTTGGGAAGAGTTTGAAATGGTGCCGATAATAGGAGTCGAACCTACGACCTTCGCATTACGAATGCGCTGCTCTACCAACTGAGCTATATCGGCCCTGAAAGGACATGATTCACGAACGTGAATCACGGTGGACAAGGTTAAAACTAACCGGGCGATGCGTCAATGGCCTTGTGAATCAAATGGCTACTTTTGCATCACCCGGTTTTATTTACGCACGAATGGTGTAATCACCAATGCCGATCCACTTGTAAGTGGTCAGTGCTTCCAGGCCCATCGGGCCACGCGCGTGGAGTTTTTGTGTGCTTACCGCCACTTCCGCTCCCAGACCAAACTGGCCGCCATCGGTAAAACGCGTAGAGGCGTTAACGTAAACAGCGGATGAATCTACTTCATTAACAAAACGCTGGGCGTTGCGCATATCGCGGGTCAGGATCGCATCGGAGTGTTGCGTGCCGTGTTCACGAATATGGGCGATAGCATCGTCAAGATCGCTGACGATTTTGACGTTCAAGTCTAATGACAGGAACTCATCGTCATACTCTTCGGCTTTAACAGCCACCACCTTCGCGGGGCCTGCCTGCAATTGCGCCAGCGCAGCAGCATCTGCGTGTAACGTCACGCCACTTTCCGCCATTTGCTTGCTTAATGCGGGCAGGAAGCTATCTGCGATGTTTTTATTTACCAGCAACGTTTCTACCGTATTACACGTGCTCGGGCGCTGAGTTTTCGCGTTGACAATCACTTTCAATGCTTCAGCGATCTCTGCACTTTCATCAACGTAAATATGGCATACGCCTATACCACCTGTGATTACCGGAATCGTCGACTGCTCGCGGCACAGTTTATGCAACCCAGCCCCGCCGCGTGGAATCAGCATGTCGATGTATTTATCCATACGCAGCATTTCACTGACCAGCGCGCGGTCAGGATTATCAATCGCCTGTACTGCGCCTGCCGGTAAATCGCAGGATTTCAGGGCGTCCTGAATCACCGCCACCGTTGCAGCGTTAGTGCGACAGGTTTCTTTGCCACCACGCAGGATCACTGCGTTACCGGTTTTCAGGCACAGCGAAGCGACATCTACTGTCACGTTCGGGCGAGCTTCATAAATCACGCCAATCACCCCCAGCGGTACGCGACGACGCTCCAGACGCAGACCGCTGTCCAGCACACCACCATCAATCACCTGCCCCACCGGATCGGCGAGGTTGCACACCTGGCGCACATCATCGGCAATGCCTTTCAGCCGTGCGGGCGTCAGTGCCAGACGGTCAAGCATCGCTTCGCTAAGGCCATTGGCACGCGCGTCAGCAACATCCTGGGCGTTAGCGTTGAGGATGATTTCGCTTTGTGCTTCCAGTTCATCGGCGATTTTTTCCAGCACGCGATTTTTTTCGCGGCTGGAGAGTTGCGCTAATTTATAAGAGGCTTGCTTCGCGGCAATGCCCATTTGTTCCAGCATCAGCCTGCTCCTTAACGGGTAATCATGTCATCACGGTGAACGGCAACCGGGCCGTATTCATATCCCAGTATTGCATCAATTTCTTGCGAGTGGTGTCCGGCAATACGGCGTAATGCATCGCTGTTGTAACGACTGACACCGTGGGCGATATCGCGACCTTCGAGGTTGCAAATGCGGATGACTTCACCACGCGAGAAATTGCCAGTCACGCTTTTAATCCCTTTCGGCAACAGGGAGCTGCCGCGTTCAAGAATGGCGGCAGTTGCCCCTTCATCTACCGTGATTTCACCCGCCGGCGGCGCACCGAAAATCCAGCGTTTACGGTTTTCAAGCGGAGTCGCCTGGGCATGGAACAGCGTACCCACGGAAATGCCTTCCATCACATCACCAATAACGCCCGGCTTGCTGCCCGCGGCAATAATGGTGTCGATACCCGCACGGCAAGCCACGTCCGCGGCCTGCAATTTGGTACTCATGCCGCCAGTTCCGAGGCCTGAAACGCTGTCACCGGCAATCGCGCGCAGTGCGTCATCAATGCCGTAAACATCTTTAATCAGTTCTGCCTGCGGATTGCTGCGCGGGTCAGCGGTGTACAAACCTTTTTGATCGGTCAGCAGCAACAGTTTATCGGCACCCGCCAGAATCGCCGCCAGCGCAGAAAGGTTATCGTTATCACCGACCTTAATCTCTGCAGTAGCGACAGCATCGTTCTCATTGATTACCGGAACGATATTGTTATCGAGCAACGCACGCAAGGTGTCGCGGGCGTTCAGGAAGCGTTCACGGTCTTCCATATCAGCACGGGTCAGCAGCATTTGCCCGACGTGAATGCCATAAATAGAAAACAGCTGTTCCCATAGTTGAATCAGTCGACTCTGCCCTACCGCCGCCAGCAGTTGTTTCGAGGCGATAGTCGCTGGCAGTTCCGGGTAACCCAGGTGCTCACGTCCGGCGGCGATCGCGCCCGACGTCACAATAACAATCCGATGCCCGGCGGCATGTAACTGCGCGCACTGGCGAACAAGTTCAACGATATGGGCACGGTTCAGACGGCGCGATCCGCCTGTTAGCACACTGGTGCCGAGTTTTACCACCAGCGTCTGGCTGTCACTCATGATTCTCTGCCATTCAATTTTAGGGAAAATGATATCAAACGAACGTTTTAGCAGGACTGTCGCCGGTTGCCAACCATCTGCAAGCAAAGCATGGCGTTTTGTTGCGCGGGATCAGCAAGCGTAGCGGCAGTTGTTTACGCTTTTATTACAGATTTAATAAATTACCACATTTTAAGAATATCATTAATCTGTAATATATCTTTAACAATCTCAGGTTAAAAACTTTCCTGTTTTCAACGGGGCTCTCCCGCTGAATATTCGCGCGTTAATTAAAATCAGGAATGAAAATGAAAAAGAGCACTCTGGCATTAGTGGTGATGGGCATTGTGGCATCGGCATCCGTACAGGCCGCAGAAATATATAACAAAGACGGTAATAAACTGGATATCTATGGCAAAGTTAAAGCCATGCATTATATGAGCGATAATGACAGTAAAGATGGCGACCAAAGTTATATCCGTTTTGGTTTTAAAGGCGAAACACAAATTAACGATCAACTGACGGGTTATGGTCGGTGGGAAGCAGAGTTTGCCGGTAATAAAGCGGAGAGTGATACTGCACAGCAAAAAACGCGTCTCGCTTTTGCCGGGTTGAAATATAAAGATTTGGGTTCTTTCGATTATGGTCGTAACCTGGGCGCGCTGTATGACGTGGAAGCCTGGACCGATATGTTCCCGGAATTTGGTGGCGACTCCTCCGCACAGACCGACAACTTTATGACCAAACGTGCCAGCGGTCTGGCGACGTATAGGAACACCGACTTCTTCGGCGTTATCGATGGTCTGAACTTAACCCTGCAATATCAAGGGAAAAACGAAAACCGCGATGTTAAAAAGCAAAACGGCGATGGCTTCGGCACATCATTGACATATGACTTTGGTGGCAGCGATTTCGCCATCAGTGGAGCCTATACCAACTCTGATCGCACCAACGAGCAGAACCTGCAAAGCCGTGGCACAGGCAAGCGTGCAGAAGCATGGGCAACAGGTCTGAAATACGATGCCAATAATATTTATCTGGCAACTTTCTATTCTGAAACACGCAAAATGACGCCAATAACTGGCGGCTTTGCCAATAAGACACAGAACTTTGAAGCGGTCGCCCAATACCAGTTTGACTTTGGTCTGCGTCCGTCGCTGGGTTATGTCTTATCGAAAGGGAAAGATATTGAAGGCATCGGTGATGAAGATCTGGTCAATTATATCGATGTTGGTGCTACGTATTATTTCAACAAAAATATGTCGGCATTTGTTGATTATAAAATAAACCAACTGGATAGCGATAATAAGCTGAACATCAATAATGATGATATTGTCGCGGTTGGCATGACCTATCAGTTTTAATGGATATTGCCGGATGTGATGCATCCGGCACATTTCACTCACGCCGTTAACTTCACCGGCTCATCACGAAAATCATCCGCCGGTTCCAGCTTCAGATTCAGTGTCGTCAGCAGTTCACGCAGCTTCTCATGAAACTCACGCAGGGTATGTTCCAGTCGCTCAACCACTTCGGCATCTTTTACCGGAACGTTCTTCCAGTCGCCTGCTTTATCGAACAGACCAAACTGGTAACTGTAGGTAAAACGGGATTCCTGCGCTTCCAGTTCCATCCACCAGCCCCAGAACTCACGCACTTCCGGTGCCGGTTTCACGTTGACGCATACAGCCAGACAATCGAAAAAGAATCGATTATCTTCGCACTTACCTTCACGAATATACGGGCCTAGTGCGGTAAATTTTTTGATCAATCTGCTCTTCGGGTGTCCACTCGGTAACGTCATTGCAATCTCCTGTTGTGATGCAACTGTTTTACCAAATTGGTAAAATTTAGCAAATTTTTAACACAATCGTTTTTCGATCCAGTCGGTGATTTCCTGAAGACCTTTGTCAAAATTCCGATACACCGGGTTAAATGGGATCTCTAACAATTTACCGTCAGCAGATGATGAGGTGATTAAGCGTGAGTCCTCTTCCGGGCTGAACGGATCGTTCTTCCAGTAGCCTGATAACATTGGCGTTGGGCAGCGACGTCCCAGCAATCCTTGCACTTTTAATGAATAGCGATTCAGCTCCACGCGCAACGCTTCGTCGGAAGCATCATGCATCCCCAAACGGCTCGCCAGAACGTCAAGATACATTTCCGGCACCTGTTGCTGGCACTTAAAATCACTCAACAGGGTATGAACTACCGGACCAAGACAGGCAACCGCTTTCAGACGCGGCGATTCAAGGTATGCCAGACGCACGGCAACGTTAGCGCCGAAACGGAAACCAAAGGCCGCGACGCGAGTGTGATCTACCCACGGTACGTTAGGCAGCGCCTTTAAGACGTGCTGATGCAACAGGCTGGAGTCCTGGGTGAGCTTCCATTTTGAAGAAAAGCCCACCGACGGCATATCAATAGTCAGCATCGCAATGCCGCGCGGCGCAAAATAACGTTCATACAGGCTGTAATAGTCCGTCTGCATCGCATCCAGACCACCACACATTAATACTGTCGGGAACGGGCCATCACCTTTCGGCATATGCAAAAAGCCGGTGATGGGCGCACCGCCGGGTACGGTAAACTCCATCTGCCGCATCGTGCCCGGCAGACGCTGAGCGGCCTCTTCATAGGCGCGGTTTGACAAAGCCTGCGCTTGCTCGGCCAGGTCATCTCCTTTCAGATGAGGATAGGCAGCAATGTTGTACAACGTAGCCGCATGCAGCCAGTGTCGACCGCTGAGTTGCGGATCTTCTTCCGCACAGGCTTTTTGTTGCCACACCATCGCCTGGGTAGCCCACTCATAAATCCAGTTGCCGCCGCGGTAGCCAATCACCGTATCGTATAAATCATCGTCGGTACGTTCGGCATCGCTCATCACAATACGCGCCTGGACGTCGAGGATTTCACGTGGGTCAATGCCGCGCCAGATCCACATCAGACGGTTAATCATGCGATACCAGTGAGGGATGGTTTTACCATCAAGGGCCGACTGCACAGGCGGTTGTGCGCCGTGATTAAAGCGGCGGACTAGCGTCGAGGTTTCAGGATGTTTAAAGCGGGGTTTGAACAGGGTTTCGCTCAGGTTTGCCTGTGTCATGGATGCAGCCTCCAGAATACTTACTGGAAACTATTGTAACCCGCCTGAAGTTAAAAAGAACAACGCCCGGCAGTGCCAGGCGTTGAAAAGATTAGCGACCGGAGATTGGCGGGACGAATACGACGCCCATATCCCACGGCTGTTCAATCCAGGTATCTTGCGGGATATCAACAACATAGTCATCAACCAGCGGACGACCAGCCGGTTTTGCGAAGATGGTGACAAAGTGCGCTTTTGGATACATTTCACGAATCGCAACCGCAGTACCACCGGTATCCACCAGGTCATCAATAACGATGAAGCCTTCGCCATCGCCTTCTGCGCGTTTCAGCACTTTAAGCTCGCGCTGGTTGTCGTGATCGTAGCTGGAAATACAAACGGTATCGACATGACGAATACCCAGTTCACGCGCCAGTAACGCACCCGGTACCAGACCGCCACGGCTTACGGCAATAATGCCTTTCCATTGTTCAGAAGGCATCAGTCGGCTTGCGAGTTTACGTGCATGGATCTGCAACATGTCCCAGGTGACGATGTATTTTTCGCTCATGTGAAGTGTCCCAGCCTGTTTATCTACGGCTTAAAAAGTGTTCGAGGGGAAAATAGGTTGCGCGAGATTATAGAGATCTGGCGCACTAAAAACCAGTATTTCACATGAGTCCGCGTCTTTTTACGCACTGCCTCTCCCTGACGCGGGATAAAGTGGTATTCTCAAACATATCTCGCAAGCCTGTCTTGTGTTGACAACATTTTCTGCTAACCCTGTGACCTGCAATACTGTTTTGCGGGTGATCGACAAGGAGACTTAACGTGTCTGAACTGTCTCAATTATCTCCACAGCCGCTGTGGGATATTTTTGCCAAAATCTGTTCTATTCCTCACCCGTCCTATCATGAAGAGCAACTCGCTGAATACATTGTTGGTTGGGCAAAAGAGAAAGGTTTCCATGTCGAACGCGATCAGGTGGGTAATATCCTGATTCGTAAACCTGCCACCGCAGGTATGGAAAATCGTAAACCGGTCGTCTTGCAGGCCCACCTCGATATGGTGCCGCAGAAAAATAACGACACCGTGCATGACTTCACGAAAGATCCTATCCAGCCTTATATTGATGGCGAATGGGTTAAAGCGCGCGGCACCACGCTGGGTGCGGATAACGGCATTGGTATGGCCTCTGCACTGGCGGTTCTGGCTGACGAAAACGTGGTTCACGGCCCGCTGGAAGTGCTGCTGACCATGACCGAAGAAGCCGGTATGGACGGTGCTTTTGGCTTACAGAGCAACTGGTTGCAGGCTGATATTCTGATTAACACCGACTCCGAAGAAGAAGGTGAAATCTACATGGGTTGTGCGGGGGGTATCGACTTCACCTCCAACCTGCATTTAGATCGTGAAGCGGTTCCAGCTGGTTTTGAAACCTTCAAGTTAACCTTAAAAGGTCTGAAAGGCGGTCACTCCGGCGGTGAAATCCACGTTGGCCTGGGTAATGCCAACAAACTGCTGGTGCGCTTCCTGGCGGGTCATGCGGAGGAGCTGGACCTGCGCCTTATCGATTTCAACGGTGGCACACTGCGTAACGCCATCCCGCGTGAAGCCTTTGCGACGATTGCTGTCGCAGCTGATAAAGTCGACGCCCTGAAATCTCTGGTGAATACCTATCAGGAGATCCTGAAAAACGAACTGGCAGAAAAAGAGAAGAATCTGGCATTGCTGCTGGACTCTGTTGCGAACGATAAAGCTGCCCTGATTGCGAAATCTCGCGATACCTTTATTCGTCTGCTGAACGCCACCCCGAACGGTGTGATCCGCAACTCCGACGTGGCAAAAGGTGTGGTCGAAACCTCCCTGAACGTCGGTGTGGTGACCATGACTGACAATAACGTAGAAATTCACTGCCTGATCCGTTCTCTGATCGACAGCGGTAAAGACTACGTGGTGAGCATGCTGGATTCGCTGGGTAAACTGGCTGGCGCGAAAACCGAAGCGAAAGGCGCATATCCTGGCTGGCAGCCGGACGCTAATTCTCCGGTGATGCATCTGGTACGTGAAACCTATCAGCGTCTGTTCAACAAGACGCCGAACATCCAGATTATCCACGCGGGCCTGGAATGTGGTCTGTTCAAAAAACCGTATCCGGAAATGGACATGGTTTCTATCGGGCCAACAATCACCGGTCCACACTCTCCGGATGAGCAAGTTCACATCGAAAGCGTAGGCCATTACTGGACACTGCTGACTGAACTGCTGAAAGAAATTCCGGCGAAGTAATTATTTGATTTGCTGCCGGATGGCGTTTAATCGCCTTCCGGCAGTTTCATCCTTCATTATCCTTCGATAAAAGCCATCCCTGTGAACGTTCGTCGCGGGTTGCCACGTTCAATCTGGTGATGGAACATTCGCCGCTGCGATTTCAGCGCCGCGCTATTTTCCTGTTGCTGTTGTTCCAGCTTCCAGGCAATCAGTAATCGCGCCAGCCGTTTGTTAGCATGCTGACTGCGCTCTGACTGAACCTTCACGCTAATACCGGATGCCAGATGCGTGGCGCGTACCGCCGAGTCGGTTTTATTGACATGTTGACCGCCCGGCCCCGACGAACGCAGCGTCTCATAACGGATCGCGTCGGATTGTTCCTGCTCATCAGCGGTAAAACGCCCAATGCCCAGAAACCAGTTTTTGCGCCCATGATGAGGCCGATACGGACTCGGACAAATCCACTGGATAGTGCCACACCAGCTTTCGCTTAGAGCCCATGCGTTATCGCCATCCAGAGAAATCAGCGCCGAACGCATTGTGTCAGGATAGCGCCCCGCTTCTGTTTCCAGCACCGTTATCGCGACGTCTTGTCGGGTAGCTTCTTTAATCAACCTGTCCAGCGCCTTTTTCACTGCCAGGCAACATTCTTCCGGCCCCTGAGCTGAGGAGAGTTGTAGCAAGATCATCCTTTTTTCCCTCCACTGTTTTTGAGCGTTAGCACCGGACGCAGTCGCGCGACAGGAATAATTAACCCAGCCTGCACCAGACATTGCACCACGCTTTCAGCCGATTTATAAGCTTGTGGCGCTTCTTCAAAGATGAGTTGTTTATCGCGACAAATTACCCGGCTGCCAAGTTCAGTACGTGAGAGCTGCGTCGCTGTGTATTTCGCTGCCAGACGCCCTTTACACTCGGTGCGCCCCCATTTACGCCCAGCCCCATGCGCCAGCGAATGCAATGTTTCCTCACTCCTGACGGGCTGAACCAGCCAGGAGTAATCACCGCGTGAACCGGGAATAATCACCAGACCGTTGTCATCCGGTGTGGCACCTTTACGATGCAACCAGCCCTGTTGATCACCGATTCGACACGCGCTAACAAAGTTATGCGCCACATCCAGAACCGAATTACCGTTGGCCTTAATCTGTTGCATTATGCGCAAAGCGATCAGCTGGCGATTAATACGCGCAAACGCCAGCGCATCATCATGTTCCACAATATAACTTAGCGCGTCGTCACTGCCTTCAGGCAAACCATGATGCGAAAACGAGGCAATATGCCGCTGTAAAATAGACTGGCCCAAACCCCGCGAGCCGCTATGAACCAGCAGTTGCAGATGCTGCGCATCCAGACCTGTCAGTGCAAACAGTTCAGCGTCGATAATTTCATCAACTTGTTGCAGTTCTGCGAAGTGGTTTCCGCCACCGATGGAACCCAGCGAGCTGCGCCACGGATGCTGTGCTAACGCTGACGGCAGGTTTTCCTCCAGCCAGCTTTCTTCAGCAACGTCATCCAGCGCAGATAATCGCTTTTCAAACTTATCGGCGTTGTATTTGCGCGCGAAAATATCTGTTTGCCATAGCGCCATACCGCAGCCGATATCATTGCCGACCAGTGCCGGGTAAAAACGGCCTACGGAGAAGAACGCTGCGCCAATCGGATAGCCGCGTCCGGGGTGTAAATCTGGCATCCCTACTACGCGTTGCATGTCGGGTAAATTTGCCGTGGTGTGTAATTGTTGGATCGCTGAACTCTCGATCCACAGGTCATCAGATGCGATGGTAAGTACCGCATCAGATAAGGGACGAATATATTTGCCCATGTACCATTCCATTTATGAATAAAAATCAGGAAATGGCAGACGAATCCAGGGCAAGAAAAAAAGAATTAATCCTGGAAAGGTCTGCAAAGAGTCATTGATAAAGGATTTGTCATGATTTACCTCCTTGCAGTTTGTGGAATAAGAAAACGCGCACATACTAGGCGGGCGTTATTTTCTTTGCAAGCTGGATTTAATGTTGCGGTTTATATCGCATATAAAAATTAGTAAACCACGCTCCCCGGCATTCAACGCGCTGCTGCTTAACTGTCTGAAAACCATAACGTTCAAAAAAGGGTTTTGCGGTTATGCTGGCGTCCACCGTAAGTTCGGATTCAGACTTAATCAAAGGTTTTAACAAAGCGCTGGCAACCCCGCGTCGGGTGTATTCAGGTTCAACAAATAACATATCGATATAATGTCCAATGCGGGTAATAAAACCAACCGGTTGTGCATTAATAACTGCAACCCGCACTTGTGATTTCGCGAGTTTCTCCTTCCAGCGAGATTCGTCAATCTGCGCCCAGGCGGCAATTTGTTGTGGTGAATAATGCTGACTGGCGGTCATCGTAACCGCTCTAAGGAAAATAGCGCATAGTTGCTGAAAATCGCCAGGCTGATAGTTTCTTATTTGTATGTTATTCATAATATAAATTCAAAAACGCATGCGAAACGCTTCTGCCATTTTCCCAATTTTATGCATTTGGTTGTTATCTCGAGCCAGTTTATGAGGTTCAGGTTTCAGAATGGCAATGAGCAACCATGCTTGCTCATCAAACGCACCCTGACAATATACCAAATGCGCTTCGTCATTCGTTCTGCTGAATTGGCGCAACTGTGGCGGAAATGGATTATTCACATTTGCCAGATGAATATGAGCAACTCGCTCAAATTTGATTAATGGCCAGGTAAACGAGTCGTCGTAGGAGTGCATCGCGACCAAATATATCTGGCAAAACACCGTCACGCTTATAGGAAATAAAATCCGCCGTTAACGCATCAAGTTCCTCTGCTGTAAGTTGCAGGCGAATAAGTTTTGTTTTGAATACCCGCATCCTTATTCCTTAAAGTCATTGAAATCATCATCCGTCATATCATTAAGATATTGTTCAGCGCGGCGTGTAATTTCCTCTAATCTTGCGGCACTCGGACGGAAGCGCGCCTTAACCAGTTTTTTCTCCTCTTGTTCAGCAAGCATGTCCATTAACGCTTCAAATGCGCTGGCACTTAAGAGATATCCTGCGGGGCGATTATTAGAAAGAACCGCAACCGGTTGATCAATAAAGTATTTAGCTGGGTTTTTACGTAACTCAGTGATATTGACCGATTTTTCAGCGAGAATTCGATGCATACAGTGATCCCCTCATAATAATGCACATCAGAATATACATAATAGTATACATCATAATCCCAGCACCAGTTGTCTTTCCATTTGAGGGTCAAGTAACGTCACATGCAGCCCCACCAGACGCACACCGCGCCCGCCGCGACGTTCATCCCAGGTTTTACGCGCGGTGGCGATTAGATCAGCTTTATTCAGCCGCGGCCAGACGTGCTCCTGAGTGGTTTGCTGAAAATCATCAAACTTTAATTTCACCCCCTGGCGAGCAATCAGTAAATCAGGTTTTACCTTTGCCAGACGGCGTTCAAGTTCAGGATACAGCCGCTCGATAATCGCTTCACATTCAGACCAGTGATGAATATCTTCCGCCATCGTGCGTTCCACGCCGACGGATTTTCGCAACCGTTCACTGTTAACGTCGCGCTCGTCAATCCCCTGACTACGCTCCCACAAAATGCGGCCAAATTTGCCAAAACGTTTGAGCAGAGTCACCAGATCACACTTTTGCACATCACCGCAGGTCCGCAGCCCCATCGCTTCCAGTTTTGCCGCCGAGACTTTGCCGACGCCGGGAATTTTTGCCAGCGGTAAGGTTTGCAGAAATGCCGGAACTTCTGCCGGAGTAATCACAAACTGACCGTTGGGTTTATTCATGTCGGAAGCAATTTTGGCGAGAAACTTTACCGGCGCAACGCCCGCAGATGCCGTCAGTTGCAGCTCGTTAAAGATCGTCTGACGGATTTCCTTGGCGATGAGGGTCGCAGAACCGTGGCAATGCACACTATCGGTGACGTCGAGATAGGCTTCATCCAGTGATAACGGTTCAATGCGCGAGGTATAGCGCGAGAAAATTTCGCGGATATGATTTGAGGCTTCTTTGTAGGCGTCAAAGCGCCCCGGAAGCAAGGTGAGATGTGGGCATAATTTGAGTGCCATCCCTGTCGGCATAGCGCTGCGTACGCCAAATTTACGCGCGGGATAATTGGCGGTGCTGATCACCCCCCGACGTTCGCGGCTGCCGCCAATAGCAATAGGGATATCGCGCAGGGCGGGATTGTCGCGCATCTCCACCGCTGCGAAAAAGCAGTCCATATCCACATGAATGATTTTACGCATTGCTCACCTCTCAACACTGGTAAAGTATACAGTGATTTCAGGGTTTGAGAAATGCGTAAAGATTCAGCATTTAACGCGTTCGCTGTGAAAGCACCTGCTGCTTATCCAGCTTTTGCACCAGCGGCTGCACCACTTTATCCCCATGCTGACCAAAGTATTGATACAGCGTATCGGACGCGCTTTTAGTCAGCACCATAATCTCAATGCGCCGGTTGCCCGCGCTTTGCGGATTTTTCGCGTCCAGCAGCATCTGGTCCGCCATTGCGCTCACCTGCATCACTTTATCTTCCGGCATTCCTGCCTCTTCCAGCACCCGACGAGCCGAAAGCGCGCGGTCACCCGAAAGGTTCCAGTTGTTGTAGATATTGTTTTTGTAGGCCATCGCATCGGTATGCCCGGTAATAATAATTTTGTTATCGAGCGAGTCGAACACTGGCGCGAGCTCCACCAGCAGCGTTTTAAAGAACGGCATAATCTGCGCGCTGCCACGTTCGAACATATTGCGATTCTGGTCGTCTTTAATCAGCACGCGTAATCCCTGCGGGACAATCTCCATCTCCAGATTCGCTTCCATATGCGCATCACGGGCAATGGTGTTGATACTGGTTGCCAGCTCACCAAGCTCGGTGGCGGATTTCTTCTTCAGCAGCGCCGTTTTCTCGTTGACGTCGCGCGCTTTTTTCTCCGTCTCTTCCGGCACTGCCACGGTGGCAGGTTTTGACGGATGAGACGGGCTGATTTTATTTAACGGCGACAGCCCGCCACCGTTAAAAATCGACTGCCCGTGTAGCGCGGCGATAATGCTTTCACGCTCGGATTTACTGACGCTGTTGACAATCCACAGCGTCATAAACAGCGCCATCATTGCCAAAGTAAAATCGGCGAACGCCACCTTCCACGCCCCGCCGTGGTGCCCGGCATGATTCTTTTTGATCTGCCGCCGGACGATGGTGGTTTTTGCCCCACGCTCGCGGCGGTTGCCCGTCTTTCTCATGCTTATTCTTGCTCCAGCATCGCATTCACCCACGCGTCGAGGTTGGCGAACGTCGGTTTGGACGCCAGATGCAGCAACTTACGCCCGGCGTCCACCGCCAACAGCGTCGGTTTGCCGCCCGCCTGGGCCACCAGCACGGTACGCACACACTCCAGCAGCGAATGTTCCGCCCGCGCCTGCTGTTCCATGGCGTTGGCGAGCGGGTCCATCAGGCAGTAGCAAATAAACACGCCTAAAAATGTCCCCACCAGCGCTGCCGCCACTTTCAGGCCAATCAGGGCGATAGAACCGTCAATTGACTGCATGGTGATGATGATGCCCAGCACCGCCGCGCAAATACCAAATCCCGGCATCGCTTCGGCGGTCCGTTGCAGCGAGCGTGACGGCGTTAACAGCGACTCTTCAGCGGTGTCCAGCTCCTGATCGAGAATGCCTTCCAGTTCATGGGCGTCGATTTTACCCATCGCCATCAGGCGAAAGTTATCGGCAATAAAAGTCACCAGCCGCTTCTGGGTTAACACCAGCGGGTATTTCTGGAAAACGGTACTCTCTTCCGGCTGCTCAATATGCTGATCCAACATCCGCAGACCGCCGTTTTGTACCATTTCAAGCAACTCATACAGGCACATTAATAGCTGGCGCTGAAACTCCGGCCCGAGCTGTTTTTTACTGATCACGCCTTTAATTTGATGGGCAATCTCTTTCAGCACATGTTTCGGGTTCCCAATAATCATCGCCCCGAAACCCGCACCCAAAATAATGATCATTTCCGCCGGTTGCCAGATAGCCACTAATTGCCCGCCCGCTTCAAAATAACCGCCAAATACGCAGCCGAGCACCACCAGTAAACCTAATATTTTTTGCATGATTTCTTCACTTTAATTCGGATAGACAAAATCACGAATTTTCTGCGCGATCTGTTTATTCAGTTGACAAATTCGGGCCTCGGTTAGCCCTAATACCAGCGCAATCTCTTTGAGATTCATCTCATGCTGGTAATACATGGAGAGGATCAGTTGCTCTTTTTCGCTTAATTGTGAAAGCGCGTGTTGCAACATTTGCTGGGTGACAAACTGATCTTCCAGTTCCCGGCCAGCAAGCGGAATGCCTGGCCCTTCGCCGTTCAGCAGTTCGTCAAGGCTGGCGAGCGTTTCCGCCCCTTCCAGTTGCTGATATTCGAGATAATCTTCATGCGAGATCCCTTCCACGGCCAGTTCTGACCACTCAGGCTCGTGCCCCAGTTTTTTACGCGTTTCGCGAATCAGGTCTTTCATCTGATGATATTTCTGTCGCAGCTGGCGCGGTCGCCAGTCGAGAGCGCGCAGCTCATCCAGGATCGCACCGCGAATACGGTGCACGGCATAGCCCGCAAAACCTTCGTCCGGCAGCCCGTAGCGGCGAATGGCATTAAGCAGCCCCATTAACGCCGTTTGTTCCATATCCTGACGATCAATAATGCAATTACACTGCGGGGCAAGTTGCCGCACCACTTTACGCACCAGTGGTAAATAGGCCTGCAAGTAGTGGCTCTCCTGCTGCGGGGTTAATACCGGCGCGGCAGCAAATTCTTCTGACTCGAATAATACGTCCTGTAGCATGTTTATATCCGCCTGGTGATTACTGGAAGACCACTTTTTTCACCAGCAAATCCTTATACGGTGCGCTCATTTTGCGACGCTGAAGATCTTTCTTTAGCGCATCAGAAATCAGTTTGCGGATGGCAGATATTTTCATGCCCCGCAAATCTTCAAATTTCATTTCCGTCAGGCATTCAACCGCAATACTTTGATACAATGGCTCCTGATGTTTTATTTTTTCCGCTTCTTTGTCACTGGCAACCACCATCACTAATTCCGCCGACAAATAATGGTCCGCGCCGTTGTTGTCATGCAGCGTGACAATGGTTTCCGGCAGCGTCACAAACACGCTTTTGCTTTCATCCAGGGTTTCCACCGCTTCCGTCCGCGCAACGGCAGTCGGTTTTCCTTTTCCGGCATAATGATGCCAGACACCCCATCCAGCTCCAGCGCCGACCACCAACGCCAGAACGGCGCTGACCACGCCCGCCACCACGATTTTCTTCATATTGCCTTTACACTTTGATCAAAACGGATTCGTTCTGTTGAAATTGAGGCGCATCATCAAGCTGTAAGGCGGCACTCACCTCTTCCTGCTGATGGCCCGACTGTTGTTGCTGTTGCGACTGCCCTTCGGAGGAGACCTGTACGTTCACCTCCATAAAATTTTGCGCCGTCAGATGCTGGCGGAGATCGTCGCTAAACTGCTGTAACGCGCGGCAAACTTCACTTTGGTTCGCGCCGATGTGCACCATCAGTTTGCCGTTGTCGAGTTGTACGGCGATCTCGAGCTTGCCAAGCGACGGTGGATCGAGACGGATGGTGGAGATCTGCTGTTGTTTGTTGAGCTGAAAGTGGATCTGATCTTTCAACAGCGTCGTCAGTTTTTCGCCCAGTTCGTCCATCGAAAGCGTGGCTGGTTTGGCGACAATCTCCTGATGTTCGCTGACCAGATCCGGCGTCTTAACCTGCAACACCGCACGCGCAATAACCGGTTCGCTGTCCGGCACTTTTTCCGTTTTACGCTCGACCTGCGGGCGCGCGTTCACACGGGTTAGTTCAGGTTTCGGGCGAGCTGGCTGTGTTGAGACGCGCGGCTGCGTCGGTGCAATGGCATGTAAATCTTCACTGGCGTAAGTCGCCAGTCTGGCCTGCTGTTCGGGTTTCGCCTGCGGCAACTGACTGATCAGCTCCTGCAACTGCGGCGGCAACGGCGTGAGTTCCTGCTGCTGCGTCGGGCGTTGCGCCGCGTTTTGCACCACCGCTTTCGTCAATTGCTGGATAACCGGCGATGTTGCGACGTTTCGCGGCTGCGGCGTGTCCTGATGCGGCGCGGCAGGTTGCGGAAGTAACAGCGCCATTAGCGCCTGCATCGCCACCGGATCGTTCTCCTGCGGGCGCGTCGCCTGTTGCTGACTGGTTTTTGCGCTATGAACGCGCTCCGCCACCGCCGCGACCGCCATTTTCGGCAGGGTAAACGCGGGCGCGTTTTCACTACTCACCGGCGGTAAAATATCCGCTTTCAGCGACGCCGTTTCCGCAAGTGTTCCGAGCGTGGCAAGCAATGCCGGATTCATGACTTCTCCGAAAGTAAATTAACAATTGAGTAGGCCAGTACGCCTTCCTGATGCCGCTGATGCTGTTCCATACGCGCCTTCAACACTTCTGCACGCTGCTCGCGCCGTTTAATCAGGGCATTAAACGCGCCGTACAGCTGCGCCTTCACCGCACACAACTGCGCCGCGTCGGTTTCCGCCGCCACGTAATCGTGAAACTGGCGCATCAACTGCTGATGCAGTGCCGGAAGGCGTCGCCAGCGTTGCTTGTCGAGGGCTTCGTTCATCGCTTCAACCAGCGCGAAAAGTTGCCTGCGTTGTTTTTCCATCGTCTTAACCCAGCTTGCCCGAAAGCCCTTCCCAGCCTTCACGCAGGTTGCTTAAGATCAGCATCACTTCATCGATTTTCTCTGCCGACAGTTCGCCACTGGCTTCATACAAGCGATACACGCAGTGGTCATAGAGGCGAGAAAGATTCACCACCAGCTCGCCACCGGTTTCAAACTCCAGCGAACTGGTGAGCGCATTGAGAATGTCGATGCATTTATTGATGCTCTGGGCTTTCTTCTCGAAACGCCGCCCTTCAATGTGGCTTCTGGCGCGTTCCAGCTCGTCCATCAGGCCAGAAAACAGCACCAGCACCAGTTCAAGAGGCGATGCCGCAGCGGTACGCGCCGCGAGATCGACCTCTTTGTATTGCGAATAGCCATCCTGTACTTGGTACATCTTTAGGGATATTCCTTCTGAGTTACGCGAATGCCGCCATGCTGGCTTTCATGGTGTACACCTCAACCAGCGTGTTGGTGTACTCCTCCAGATAACGGTCGTAGTTGGCGTTATAGGTATCGGTAAGCTGATCGCCTTCGTCCTGAATTTTGCTCATCTGATCGTCAATGTTCTGCTGGCGCAGGGTGATGATGCCGTTGCTGGAGTCGGTATAGGTGTCAATAAGGCTGTCCATCTGCGCCACCATGCTGTTATCGCCGACGAAAATAGAGGTCAGGCCGTCGGGATCGCTCTTCATCGCGTCGTTGAACTGGTCTGAATCAATCTGTAAATGGCCGTGAGAATCGAGCGTAATGCCATAGTCGACAATCGACACGCCGTTGTAGCTGGCATGGGCGATGTCATCGAGCTGGTTTGCCAGTGAGCTGAGTCCGGCGTCGCCTGCAAATACCCCGGCGCTGGTACTGTCATCACCGTGGGTGGTCAGCGAATCAACCGTATCAATCAAGGTGTTATATGCATCGACAAAGGTCTGTACTTTCTCCTGGCTGGCGCTGGAATCTTCGCTGATGTTAAAGGTAGTGAGATCGCTGTCAGAATCGCTGACTTCGGTGAAAGTCATGGTGACGCCGGGGATCACATCATCAAAGGTATTGCTGCTATTAGTGATCTCTGGCCCCGTGGCGCTGCCGAGATGAATAATCGCGTCCTGGGCGGAGGAAACATCCGTAGCAACAGGCGCGCTGGCGCTGTCGTTGCTGGCGTCATGCCCCGTTACGCTCACCGAAAATGCGCTCTGCGCCCCGGTGCTATCGGAGGTGAGCATAATCGTGGTGGTGCCGTCGGTTTTTACCAGTGCCGCCGACACGCCCGGATTGTCATCAGAGTCGTTAATCGCATTCACCAGTTCACTGGCGTCGATAAAACCGTCGCCGTCACCGTTTTGATCCGCCGCCGACAGATCGATATCCATGGTGCTGCCGCCCATCGTCAGTTCGAAGGTGCCGGTAGCGGAAAAGGCGTCGTCGCCCATACTGAACGTGGTTTGCTGCCCCTGTGCCAGTTGCTCAACGAAAAATGAGTAGCTTCCCGCCTGCGCCTGGGAATTGGCGGAAACGGTCGCCGAGTCATTATTGCTGGTGGCGGCAAACGTCACCGGGCCGTCAGTATCGCTGTTCAGCGCGTCAACGGCGCTCTGAAAATCGCTCAACGCTGAGCTGAGCGAGTCCAGGCCGCTGCTTTCCGCATCCAGCTCGCTCTGCTTCTCCTGCAAGTTTGCCGCCTGAGTGGCAACATCCGCATAGGCGATTTCTTGCGCAATGGTTCTTGGGTTGATCATTGATGACTCCGGATAACGATGTCAGGTTATTGGCAAAAGGCGTGCCAATAATTTTTATGTGAATAATCAATAAATTGAAAAAGGGGCGGAAATGGTGTTTCCGGTCTGGCGGAAAAAAGCCTGCCGCTGAAAGCACAACACCGCCCGCAGGCGGTGTTGTTCGTAGCCGGATAAGGCGTTTACGCCGCATCCGGCAAGTCCGCCATTACTGCAGCAGGCTGGAAACCATGCTGGACATGCTGTTGGACTGTTTCAGCATGGTGATGCCGGTCTGCATCAGCACCTGCTGTTTAGTCATGTTGGACGCTTCCGTCGCGTAGTCGGTATCCATAATGTTACCGATAGCGACTTCGGTGTTGTCCTGCATACTGGTCAGGTTATTAGCGGTGTCGTTCAGACGGTTGATAGACGCCCCCAGCTTGGACTGGATCTGCGAAACATCATCCATCGCGGTAGAAATGCTGGTGATCATCTGGTTAGCCGAGCCAGACGCAGTCAGCTCAGTACCGCCAGAAACGCCTGCGGTGCCAGTGGTGTCAGCCTGATCCGCACTGAAGGAGTTGCTGATAGCAGAAAGATCCGTCACCAGGGTATTCAGCTGGCTTGAAATATTCACGGTCATGGTGTCGGAAGATTCCGCGCCCACCTGGAAAGTTACTGCGCTCTGGAACAGACCGTCAGTACCGGTGTTGCTGGTACCGGAAACACCGAACAGGTTGGTGCCGCCGTAAGTGGTGTTTTGCAGCATGTCAGACATCTGCTGACCCAGTTCATCGTATTCGTCCTGCATCGCCTGCAGATCGTCGTCGCTGTAGGTGCCGTTCGCTGCCTGAGTTGACAGGTCTTTCATACGACCCAGCACATCAGACATTTCGTCGAACATGCTGTCAGCGGTTTGCAGCATCGCGGTGGCATCATTGATGTTGCTCAGCGCCACACCCATACCGCTGGACTGTGCTGTCAGACGGTTAGCAATTTGTTTGCCTGCGGCGTCATCGGCAGAAGAGTTAATCCGGTTACCCGTTGCCAGGCGTTCCATAGATGTAGACAGAGAAGAGCTGCTTTTACTGATTGCATTAACGGCGGCCATTGAGGCGTTATTGGTGTTAATAGATAACATGATACTGCTCCTTGGGATTAATCGTTTTCGTTTCGATACCCTGTAAAAACGACACCTCAGGAGCAAACTTAAAATCGCCGTTAAAATTTTTTCGCCACGTATTATCCGATGCCACTTTTAGCTAAAAAAAAGCAGAGTTTAAATTCAGATAAAAAGATTATTAGCAATATCTGCCACATGGCCAGGTATCAAAATATGTCTTTATCAAATGCTTGATATAGTTAAGATTGTCATCAATTATCGCGTTTTGTTCTCAATGTACTGATGCCAAAATTTACATTGCGTTGCAAATAGTACACATTTGGCTATTGTACCTGTCCTGTCATTTCGTTACATTTCCACGCCATATAGTGATTAAGAATAATCCTATTACCATAAAATATTAATTATCACGCAGAAAAATCATCTTCTCAGGGACGTATAAGACTGTGCTTTATGCAAAGCACTATCAGGAAACATTTATCCCTTGCTAAGGTAAACTCAACTATGAGTATTATTATCAACAACTGGCGGATGGACCCGTCGCTTAATGCCTTAATACATTGCGAAACGGGTGAAACACGTCGTCTCGGCGAATACCATTTTATTTTGCTGGAAACATTAGCAAAAAATGCCGATGTGGTTTTATCGCGATCTTATTTATGTGCCGAAGTATGGAAGAACCGCATAGTCGGCGGTAACAGCCTGCCGACGGCGATCCATGCGTTGCGCGTTGCTATCGACGATGATGGCAAACAACAGAACATTATTAAAACAATTCCGAAGAAAGGTTACTTGTGCAATAAAGAGTATGTGTCTTTGCCGGAGTCATCGCCTGCAGAAGCGCTGATTATTACCGACCAGATACAAGATACAGCCCCAGAAGAGATATCTTCGACAACACCGCCTGTACCTGTTAGAAAAAAACATAAAGGACTGATGGGGTTAGCGTTGACCGCGGCTGTTATATTTATTGGCTCGACCGTGGGGTATTCACACTTGAAAAGTACACCTGACGCCCCGCAACTGGTAAAAGAGTCAATTAACAGTCCAAGAATAAAAATATTTCATCTTAGTTCTGGAAAGGAAAATAATTCCGTACCGTTACTGTCACAAACCCTCGAACCAGGAAAAGACAAACTCGATAATTTATTGTCAGCGCATAATATGACAATGACAACCTATTATAAATATGTTCGTAACCGACTGGAAAGCGATATTGTTCTGCGTAACCAGTGCAACGGCAGCTGGCAATTAACCTTTAATGTGGAAGGTTGGCAGAACAGCGATATTAATAGCGCGATGTATCAGAATTTGGAGAAGTTGTTAAATACTGTGCAGAAATGCTGATGAGTGCCAATATATGCCGGATGCGACGCTAAACGCGTCTTATCCGGCCTACCGATAATTACCCCAATAAATTCCTCACCGTCTGGCTGGAAATTCGCGCCTGACCGTTCACAGCCTGCAATAAAACCTGATAGTTATGATTGGCGCTATCAAGCACGCCGCCGAGGTTTTCCGACGCCTGCACCGCGTTTTCCGTTTGCGGGAAGCGGGACATGCCGTCGATCAATTGGCGGGCTTTTTCCTGCTGCACCGCCATCTGCGCGCGCTGCTGATTAATGTTTTCCAGCATTTGAGAAATCCCCGCCCCGCCCTGTTGCAGGCTTTGCGCTAAGCGGTCCGCCTGTGACGGCTCGGCAAAGGTTTTCAGCGGCATAAATGCTGATTTATCGCCATCGGTGCGCACGCTTAAGCTGCGCTCGATGTCAGGCCACTGTTTTTCAGTGGTGGAGAAACTGATGCCATCCGCT
This sequence comes from Escherichia sp. WS568, assembly GCF_046486085.1. Taxonomy (NCBI): domain Bacteria; kingdom Pseudomonadati; phylum Pseudomonadota; class Gammaproteobacteria; order Enterobacterales; family Enterobacteriaceae; genus Escherichia; species Escherichia sp. WS568. The sequence goes on along the minus strand of NZ_JBJQMC010000024.1, from coordinate 47,412 downwards.
TGCTGATGTACCTGCACGCCCACGCGGCGCAGAGCGTTGGTCAGCCGCGTCTGGTACTGCGCGGCGTTGTCATCCTCAGACAGCATCACCGCCGAAAGCTGAGTCTGCCGCCCGTCAGAGACGCTGAACATGCGCGTTCCCGGCGTGGGATTGTGTACCAGATTCGTCAGATCCGGCGAGTGAAAAGTCACCCGCGCTTCCCCCTGCAACACTGGCTGCAACTGGCGGTCCACCGCGCCGCCGGAAAGCGCGGTGCGTTTGTCCAGCATCTGCATCAGCGCTGAACTCTGCGCCTGCCCGCCCTTACGCTGGCTGTGACGGTAATCGAGCAACTGCTGTTCCAGTTGCCCGAGATAGTGATCCGCCTGCTGCAACGTGGTGAGCTGATCGTTAAGCTGCACACTGTAACGCTGCGGGCGAGTGGTAATCAGCGGCGAGGCCGGATATTCACTCGCCGTCGCCGGGAGTTTTTGCCGCACCGCCTGAGTGGGCGCAACGGTTGACGACGATACCGCAGCGCTATGCGCGCCGCCGGTGGCGAGTGATGAAGATGTAAGTCCGACCTGCATACGGTTCCTGAAAGAGTTAGAGAACGCTGAATAAATTCAACTCACTCACTTTCGAGTAAGTCTTGAGGGTAGCTTCCATTGCCACTTCCAGTCCGGTAAAGGTGATCGACGCCGGGCCGTAATCGAGATCCTGTAAAGAACCAATCAACTCATCATTAGAGGTAGAAATATCGGTCTGCGCATCGCTCAGCATCGACATGGTGTTCTGCGTCTCGCCAAGCGACGCAATCGAGGCGTTGAGATCGTCCGAAGCGGTATCCACCACATCAACGGCGTTCTGAAGATCGCTCTGCACCTGCGGATCTGCCGGATCGACGTCCGGGTTTTGCAGCTCCTGCGACAGGGAATTAAGGGTGTTGAGCACGTCTAAATTACTGCCGAAGAAATCGCTCGCCGCCACGTTGGTGTCCACTTCCACGCCGTTCGACACGGTGGTCTGGCGGTGATCGCTGTTGCCCTGGTAGCTGTAGCTGTCGGTCACGCCGTCGCCGTCATCGTCCACCGCCACAATCGGCGGCTGATCGTTGATGGTACCGCCAAACACGTAATGCCCGTCTTCGTCCTGATAATTGAGCGCCGCCACCATCGATTCGGTGAGCGACTGAATATCCTGCCCGAGGCTTGCGAGCGAATCAGCGGTATTGGTGCCGTTCGCCGCTTCCAGCAGGTCGTCGCGCACCGCCAGCAGGCTGTTGTTGACGCCATCGAGAATCGACTCCTGCTGGCTTAACCCCGCCGACGCAGAGTCAATATTGCTTTGATACTGCTCAATCGCCGACTGCTGGCGGTTCAACTGGGTGATACGCGTGGCGGCGATCGGGTCATCCGACGGCTGCAAAATTTCCTTGCCGGTTGCCATCTGCTCGACCACATGCGCCAGAGAGCCGGAGAGATTATTAAAACTTTGCGTCATCGAGACGTAGGTTTGTTGGGTGGTTACTCGCATTTTCGCGCTCCCGCTTAGCTGCACATTTCCAGCACCGAATCGAAAATCTCGGCCCCGGCGGAAATGACTTTCAGATTAGCTTCATAAATTTGTTGATAGGTGATCAGGTTCACCGCTTCTTCGTCCATGCTGACGCCGCTGACGCTGCTCTGCTGGTTTTGCGCCTCAGAATAAACATTGGACGCGGCATCGACTTCCGTCTGGTTTTGCTGGCTGTAAATGCCGATGTTGCTGATGATCGACGAGCACGCCTGCCCGACCGTCACGCTGCCAAGGTTGGCTATCTCCAGCGGTTCGGTGGAGATGTTGATCAGCGCCTGAAGGTTGTCGCTGTTACCGCTTTCATCCGGCGAACTGGAGAACGCCAGCTCATCGGCGGTGATATCCGGGTTAACGGTCAGCGGGCCATCGGCGTTGCTGGCGTCATAAATAAACAGCGGCTCGCCGGGGTTACCGTTGAGATCGTAGCCCTGCGCCAGCTGGTTGTTGACCGCATCGGCAAACTGCAACGCCATGCTGTTGATGGTGTCGGTCAGCGGCGTCAGCACGTCGTTTTGATAATCAAACAGTGCGCCTAATGAACCGCCGGTGTCGGTAGTCATCGTCGAGGTGGTGCCAGCGAAAGTCAGCGACATGGTCGGCGTGCCATCGGCGTTGGTTTCCAGCGCGATGGTCGAGCTTTGCTGCCCGCTCACCAGCGGTTGACCGTTTTTCAGGGTGACGTTGTAGTTGCCCTGGTCGTCGATATTGACCTGCACATCCATCATCCCGCTCAGTTCTTCCACCATCTGATCGCGGGCGTCGTACAGCGCGGAGGCGTTATCGCCGTTGGCTTCGGCCTGGGCGATTTGCTGGTTATAGCTGGCGATGCCGCTGGTAAGCGTGTTGATTTGCGACACCATTGCCTGCTGCTGGCTGATGATTTCCGTGCTTTGCGAGTCGATGTAATCCAGCGTGTTGTCGATACGCAACGACAGCGCCCCGGCTTCGCTGATCACCTGTTCGCGCAGGGCGGAATCATCGGGGCTGGTGGTCGCTTCGTTGAGGGCGGCGAAGAAGTTATCGAAGCCGCCGCTCAGGCTGCTGTTATCGTCGCTCAGTACCGCTTCCAGTTGCGTGAGATACCCCTGCTGGGTGCTGTAATAGCCGTAATCGCTGGCGGCATACCACACCTGATTCACCTGATACTGGTTAGAGACGCGGCGAATGCTGTCGACCTGCACGCCGTTACCGGCGCTGTTCGGCGAACCACCGCTGGCGCCGATGGTGCTGATCTCCGCCACCTGACGGGTGTAGCCCGTGGTCATGGCGTTGGCGGTGTTTTGCGCCGTGACGTTCAGCTCTACCTGCGCGGTTGATGCGCCGCTGTAGCCGATGTTAATCATGTCCATGTTGGATCCTTACCGGTAAATCGTGCCGGTTAAAAGCGGCGTGAAGATGGGGAATCTTAAGTTCCGTAAACCGGGTGCCAGACGCCGGATGCAGCCTGCATACGGGCACAAACATAAAAATATGTGCGAACTCGTAGGCCTGATAAGACGCGTCAGCGTCGCATCAGGCGTTGTGCACCGATAGCCGGATGCGGCGTAAACCCTTATCCGGCCTACAAACGGGCACACCCATAAAAACAGGCGCGGACCCGTAGGCCTGATAAGACGCGTCAGCGTCGCATCAGGCGTTGTGCACCGATAGCCGGATGCGGCGTAAACGCCTTATCCGGCCTACAAACGGACACACGCATAAAAACAGGTGCGGACTCGTAGGCCTGATAAGACGAGACAGCGTCGCATCAGGCACCGAACGTCGGAGCCTCATTTATGCTTCGGCGACAACTGCTTCACAATCATCGCCGCAATCCCAATCCCGTGCTGCTGCGCCAGGGTGTTACACAACTCATCGTCATAAAACCCCTGCATCATGCGCACCGAATCGCTGTTAAACGGGTTATCTTTCGAATCAAACAACTCGTTGGTTTTACGCATCTCTTTCAGCATGTTGCGTAAAAAAATCGCCTCAAACTGCTCCGCGGCCTGCTTAATATCATTGGCCTGAACCTTCGGCCCCATTAACGCATCGCTGCCATCAATCCCGCCGCTGGCGTTCACTTTCATCAGATCACCTCCAGGTCGGCATCCAGCGCGCCCGCCTCATGCAGCGCCTGTAAAATCGACATAATGTCGTCCGGCGTCGCGCCCAAACTGTTCAACGCATTGACCAGCGTTTTCAGGCTGCTCGACTCCGGCAAACTCACCACGCCCGGGCGCGCATGATTCACCGCGATATTGCTCTGCGGCGTTACCGCCGTGCGCCCGCCTGCAAAGGCATTCGGCTGGCTGACGTTGCTGGTTTCGTTAATCGAGACGGTCAAACTGCCGTGCGACACCGCCGCCGCATGCAGCGCAACGCCATCGCCCATCACCACCGTGCCGGTACGCGAGTTAAACACCACGCGGGCGCGGATTTTCTCTGCCTGCACCTGTACATCATCCAGTTGCGACATAAATGCCACCCGCGCGCCGGGGCTGGTGGGCGCGCGCACGCTGACGTTGGTGGAGCTCTGCGCAGTAGCAATGCCGCCAAACGAGGCATTAATCGCCGCCGCAATATTGTTGGCATCTTTAAACGACGGACGTTTCAGGTTGAGGGTGATAGTGTCGCCCATCTGAAAATCGCTGGGGATCTCGCGCTCTACCGTTGCGCCGTTAGGAATTAACCCGGCGGTTGGCGTATTAACCGTTACGCTCGAACCGCTGGCCCCGGTGGCATTCATCCCGCCCACCACCACGCTGCCCTGCGCCAGGGCATACACTTCGCCATCCGCGCCGTGCAACTGGGTCAGCAACAAAGTGCCGCCACGAATACTTTTGGCATCGCCAATCGACGAAACGGTGACATCAATGGTCTGCCCGCGCGAGTACATCGGCGGCAGCGTGGCGCTCACCGCCACCGCGGCGACGTTTTTCACCTTCGGGTCGATTTTATTCGGCAGTTGCACGCCAAACTGGCGCAGCATATTGGTGATGGTCTGGTTGGTGAATTTGACCTGGTTTTTATCGCCCGTGCCGTCGAGGCCGACCACCAGGCTGTAGCCGACCAGTTGGTTTTCACGCACGCCCTGTACGTTGACCAGCGATTCCAGCGATTGCGCCAGCGCCACGCCAGGTAGCGCCAGGCTCACGGTGATTACTGCGGCCTTTATCCAGTTTTGCATTGCACTCTCCGGCATTAAATCGGGAACAGAGGATGGTTAAACAGCCGCGTCAACCAGCCTGCGGCGTTGGCGTCGCTTAACGCGCCGCGTCCGGCATAGGAGATGCGGGCATCGGCGATCCGCTGGGAGGAAACCGAGTTGTCGTTCTGGATGTCGTCGGCGCGCACCAGGCCGCTTAAGCGGATGTACTCATCGCCCTGGTTGAGGGTCAGCCATTTTTCGCCGCGAATTTCCAGGATGCCGTTAGGCTGCACCGCATGGACGGAAACGGTGATCTCCCCGCGCAGGCTGTTCTGCTGCTGGGAAGTGGCACTGCCGTCAAAGTCGCGGTTGGCGTCGATAGAGCCGGAAAGCTTATCTTTGGTGTGTCCAAAAATCGTTGGCGCGCCGATATCGACGGTGTTGCTTTTGCCGAAGTTGGTTTTCGCCTGTTTGCTCGACTGGGTGGATTCTTCGAGGATCACCGTCAGGATATCGCCCACGCGGTAAGCCCGCCGGTCGGCAGTTAGCGACCAGTTGTAGCCGGTTTCAAACACGCCCCCGGCACGCCCGTCTGCCGGAGGCGGCGCTTCGGTGGTTGGTGGCGCAAAGTATGCGTCGTCTTTTTTGACCAGAATGGCCTGCGATTCACACCCGCTAAGCAGGGGAAGCAGCGCCACCAGCCAGAGATAATTTTTCACGTTCTGCCTGTTTAAATACAGTGAGTTATGTGCTCTTGTAGGTCGGATAAGACGTGTCAGCGTCGCATCCGACATTTCGGCCTTACAGCGTCTGACTGATGTACTGCAACATATCGTCCGCAGCCGACACCATTTTGGCGTTCATCTCGTACGCCCGTTGCACCGTAATCATCGCCACCATCTCGTTGACGATATCCACGTTCGAGCCTTCGAGCGCGTTGTCCTGCAAGGTGCCAAGCCCATCTTCGCCCGGTACGCCTTCGGTCGGCTGACCGCTGGCAGCGGTTTCCAGATACAGGTTGTCGCCCTCGGCGGAAAGCCCCGCCGGGTTAGCGAAGTTCACCAGTGTCAGTTGCCCTAACTCGGTCACATCGCTGTCGCCGGGTAAGATCGCCGTCACCGTGCCGTCCTCACCAAACGCAACGTTAGTCGCCCCCGCCGGAACGTCGATTTCCGGTTGTAACGGCAAACCCTGCGAGTTAGTCAACACGCCGTCGGCGTTCACCTGCAAGTTGCCATCGCGGGTATAGGCGATATCGCCGTTAGCCTTTTGCACCTGCAAAAATCCCTGTCCCATAATGGCGACATTCATGGCGTTGTCGGTGGTCTCAACGTTGCCTTCGGTGAAGGTTTTCTGGGTACCGACAATGCGTACGCCGCTCCCGAATTGCAGCCCGGTCGGCATGATGTTGTTCTGGTCGAGCATCGCGCCCGGCGCTTCCTGGGTCTGGTAGAACAGATCCTGAAACATCACCCGATCGCGCTTGAAGCCGGTGGTGTTAACGTTGGCGATGTTGTTGGCAATCGCGCTCATTTCAGCATCCTGCGCCGAGAGGCCGGTTTTGCTGATCCATAGTGCTGCGTTCATGGTGGTAAATTCCGTGTTATTTTTGGGCCGCAGTTGCCGGATGCGGCGTGAACGCCTTATCCGGCCTACGATGTGCGGTTACGAGCCGCGCAATAAGCGGTTGCCCGCGTCGCTGATATCTTCGGCTGTTTTCATCATCTTGATCTGCGCTTCAAACTGGCGGTTCATGGCGATGGACGACATCATTTCGCTCACCGCCGAGACGTTGCTGCCTTCGAGAAAACCGCCGCTGACTTTGATGTTTTCATCGCGCTGGGCCGGAATGCCGTCGCTAGTCACCAGCATCCCTTCAGGATTTTTCGCCAGGTTAGCGACCGGGATATCCACCAGCTTCAGGCGGTCGATATCCATCGTGGCGGTCACGTCGCCGTCATCAGGCGTCACCGACAGCGTGCCGTCGCTGCCAAACGAGGCAATGGCGTTCGGCGGCAGAATGATCGGGCCGTTATCCCCCAGCACCAGATTGCCGTCGATGGTCAGTTGCCCCTGATCGTCCTGCTGAATGTTGCCGTTGCGGGTATAGACTTCGTTGCCGTTTTTATCCTGCACCGCAATGTAACCCGCGCCCTGAATCGCCACGTCCAGCGGGCGTTCGGTTTTCTCCGCCACACCCGTGCTGTCGTTCACGCCGCTGGCCCCTTCCTGCGCCATATAGCGAGTGTCGAAGCCGCCGCCTTTCACCTTGTCATTGGTCGCCATTGCCATATCGGCGCGAAAACCGTTGGTGTTGACGTTCGCCAGGTTGTTGGCGCTAATCTGCTGCTCATACAACGTCTGAGAAGCCCCGCTCAGGGCGGTATAAATCAAGCGATCCATTACATTGCCTGGAACAGCGCGTCATCGAGCTGCGTGCTGGTGGCGATCACTTTGGTGTTGGCCTGATAGTTACGCTGGGCGGTCATCAGGTTGACTAACTCGCTGGTGATATCGACGTTAGAGCTTTCGAGCACGCCCGACGACAGCGTGCCGCAGGAACCGGAGCCGGGAACGCCAATCAGCGGCGTGCCGGATTCCCCAGTTTGTACCCACGCGGTGCCGCTCACCGCTTCGAGTCCGTTTTCATTCGGGAAAGTCGCCAGCACCACCTGGCCCTGCAACATGCGCTCGCCGTTGCTGTAGGTAGCGTAAACTTTGCCATCGTCATCGACCTGCACACCGTTTTGCGTAGCGGAGGCGTAGCCGTTGGCGGCGTTGGTGGTGACCGAAAATTCAGAGCCGTATTGCGTACAGGTGGAGTAATCGACGGTTAAGTCGATGGGTGCGGCGGCGTCGGTCTGAAACTCAATGGTCTGCGGCGTGGTTGGCGAAGTCAGCTTCCCGGTGTTCGGGTCGAAGGTTAACGTCGTCGCCGGAACGCCGGTCTGCTGCTGACCGTCGAAGGTGTACTGCACTTCCCAGGTGTTGTCGCTGGTTTTGGTGAAGTACTGGCATACCGAGTGTTCGTTACCTAATGAGTCGTACACCGTGGTGGTGTAGCTGTCGGTATACGAGCTGCTGTTGGTCGCGTCGAACGGTACGGTAGTGCGGTCGATAGCGTCGTCGCTGGCATCGAAGTTGGCGGTAAAGGTCAGGCTGCTGCTGGCCTGCGCCGGAATATTGCCAGTTTTGATCTGGATATCGGTGACTGTACCGGTTTGCAGAGTGCCCGTGTCATCGACCGGATAGCCCTGCAAATAAGCGCCTGAGGCGTTGACGATATAGCCGTTTTTGTCGGTTTCAAACGATCCGGCGCGGGTATAAGAAATGTTGCCCGCGCTGTCGCAGGTAACAAAAAAACCGTCGTCGTTAATCGCCAGATCCAGCGCGTTACCGGTGGATACCAGCGAACCGCCGCGCGAAATACTTTGCGCGGTGCCTGCCACGCTGACGCCCATCGCCTGACTTCCGGCATACATGGCTGAAAACTGGGTGGTCATCGACTTATAGCCTACCGTTCCGGCGTTGGCGATGTTGTTACTGATCCCGTCCAGCTGTTCGTTAACGGCATTCAGCCCCGTTGCGGCAATTTCATAACTCATTGTTTCTTCCTGTTAATTGTTCTTACGCCACATCACTGTCGGCATCGGGTACGCCAAACTGGCTAATCATGGTGAACGGCACTTCACCTACACCGGCAACGTTAAGTACCGGGGAGCTGCCGTCGAGCGGGATGCGCACATCTTCCACTTCGCCGGAGACTTCAATCGGCACCTCTTCTTCCCCGGTGTTGGTCACCACCGAGACGTCGTAATCGCCCGGCGGGATACCGTAATCCGCGGGATTCACCGAGAAATCCACCTGGCCTGGCCCGACGGACGAACTCCCTTCCGGGATCAGCGACACCGTATAGTCATCGCCTGCGGCATCGGTAAAGTGGAGATCGGCGGTGGTACAGGCGTCGTCAAGCGTGGCGCGACCGTTAATGGTCTGGTCACTCACCTGCAAGGCGGTGGTCTGCACCATAATGTCGTCGCCCACCAGGTTGCCGAGCGCCATCACCTGAATGTTGCTCATCAACACCGCGTTGGTATTCGCCTGCACGCTCATCTCTTCCATCATCGCCACCTGCGCCATTGACGAAAGCTGGTCGATATATTCGGTGGCGTCAGTCGGGTCGGTCGGGTCCTGGTTTTGGATCTCAGCGACAAACAGCGTCAGGAAGGTATCGACGGGCGAGCTATCGCTGCTGCTTGTCGTGTCGCTGGCCGCCACATTATTGCTTTCCGGCGTGGCGGTCGGCTGCGGTGATTGCGCATTCAGCGCCAGGGTATTCATCAGGCTTCTCCCAGTTTCAGCAGGCTTTGCTGCATACTTTTCACGTTGTTGAGCACATCGACGTTAGTTTCAAAATCGCGCGAGGCCGACATCATGTCCGCCATCTGTTCCACCACGTTGACGTCGGGATACCAGACATCCCCGTTAGCATCGGCGAGCGGCGAATGTGGTTCATAGCGTTTCACCGCCCCGCCGGTTTGCAGCACGTCCTGCACCTGCACACTGGCACCGTCAATGGCATGACGATGTGTACCCGCCAGCAAACTGTGGTGATACACCGCCGCAAACACCGGGCTGCGCGCTTTATATGCCTGCGCCTCGCTGCTGGCGGGCGCATTAGCATTCGCCAGGTTACTGGCGACGGTATTCAGACGTAGCGTTTGCGCCGTCATCGCCGAGCCGGAAATCTGATAGATATCAGTAAATGACATGCTTATTTCCCTTCAATGGCCTCTCTGATGCCGCTGATTTGCAGATTCAGAAAGGTCAGACTGCTTTGATAATCCATACTATTTTGTGAAAACCGCGCCTGCTCGCTGTTCAGCTCCACGGTGTTGCCATCTTCCGACGGCTGCATCGGCACGCGGTACTGGACATCCACCGCCGCGTTATTTGCCCGTTGCATCTCCCTGGCAAAATCAATATCTTTAGCCTTGAAATTTGGCGTATCGACGTTCGCCAGATTCGCAGTCAGTAGCTCGGTCCTCTCAAGACGTAACTTCACTGCCTGCGGATGCACTCCCAATGCCTGTTGAAAACTGATCCCCATTTCTTGCGTCACTCCCGCTTCAATCCGCATACGCTAAGCAATCGCTGTGCCAATTTTTAAGTGACTGATGAGAAAGGGTTTATGAGTTTTCAATTTTGCAGGCGGAAGTTTTATTTCCTCCTGGCGCTGGCCTTACCGGGCTACGCCGCCGTCCATCCCGTGCAACATAGCGCGCGGGAACAAATCAACGCCCAGGTACTGAATACCGCGAGCCAAAAAATTGAATCGCTGGCGCAGCAGCGGCAATGGCATGACTATCGCTACACCTTTAAGGTCTATATTCCGTCGCAGATTGCGACCGCCGCGCCCTGTACAACGTCACCCGGCGTCACGCTGACGTCGCCTGCGGAAATCGCCCTTAACCGGATGAACTTCACCGTCAGTTGCCCGCAAAGCTGGCAGATGAACGTCGCGGTGCGCCCGGATGTTCTGGTACCGGTGGTGATGGCAAAGTCACTGGTTGCCCGCGATACGCCGCTCACGGCAAATGATGTGGAGCTGAAGCCCTACAACGTCAGCGCCCAGCGTCGCGATGTGTTGATGGAGCTCGATGACGCAATTGGTTTAAGCAGTAAGCACGCGTTGCAACCGGGCAGACCAATCACCAAAGAAGAGCTGGTTTCGCCAGTGCTGGTCGAACGCGATCAGCCGGTGATGATTGTTTACCAGAGCGCGGGGATCACCGCCTCGATGCCCGGCGTGGCGCTGAAAAATGGTCGCAAAGGGGAAATGGTGAAAGTACGTAACGTCAGCAGCCAGCGGGTCATTAGCGCGAGGGTGGCGGAAAGCGGCGTGGTGACAACGGTAAGCGCGGAGTAATTTGCGCAGGCGATTAAAGTTTTGCCGCCTGTTAACCGCTTTACCGGAGTAACCCACCCAATACCGAGACGAGGTTACGATGAAAATCACCCCGACGATGCCAGGCAATCGCCCGACAGCCACAATGGCAGGCTCCAGTCAGCCGCGCAAAAGCACGGCGACCACCGCCACGACGCTGAGCGCCGACGACATTACCCAGGCGGGATTGCAGTCTGCCCAGCAAACGCTGAACGACCAGCAAGAGAGCGATATCGACAGCGACAAAGTGGCGCAAATGCAAGCGATGCTGGCGTCCGGCAGCCTGCAAGTGGACACCGAACAGTTAGCCAGCGACATGCTGAGTTTTTTCCAGAACTAAGAGGCCGATGAAGTGAGTATCCGGTTACAACAGGTGAAGGCGTTGTTGCAGGGCATTCGTGACGACGACGCACTGTACGATTCCCTGCGCGAACTTCTCCAGCGTCAGCGGATGTGCATGATTCGCCGCGCCAGCGAAGATCTGCTGGCGGTAAACGACGAGATAACGCAGCACTATGAGCAGTTGCATGGGCATAGCCATCAGCGGCACAGCCTGCTGAAAATGCTTAATGTCAGTGTAAATCGTGACGGTCTGGCGCAGGTTTTTGCCTGGCTTCCGGCTGTGCAAAAAGCAGCAGCACAACAGTTGTGGCAACGCCTTGAGCAAAAAGCGGAACGCTGCAAAGCCTACAACGACAAAAACGGCGAGCTGTTGATTCGCCAGTATGAATTTATTCAGTCTTTTTTAGGCGGCGAAACAGATTTTCTGTACCAGGAATAACGACAATTCCTTCCCCCATCGCGGAAACGGATTTTCCGCCTGATTCTCAATCCCTTGTTTTTGATTACAAAAATTCCCGGCACGCTTATTGCACATTCCGCAAAGTAATAAAGACTGGAAGCCACCTATGAGTTTTATTGAACGTTACGAACCGGAATACGTGCGCAATTTTATGACGCAATATCCCGATTCGCCTTTGTACGTCCGCAAGGTCTGGAAGAATGAGATTCGCCAGAGCCTGGCATTGACCGATATTGAAAGTTGCAAAGCGGTGCTCAACGATGCCAGGGCCTTTGATTTACAGCTCACCTACCGCCCTGTGGAAGACAATGCCGCCGAGCTATCCGCGCGCGATGCGATAGTAAACCAGGCCATTTTGAGCACCCTTACGCTCCCCGATTTAACCCCGGAGCTTTCCCTGTATGCCGTCGGGATTTTGCTCTCCCGCGCCAGTAAAATGCCGGGCAGAGACGGAGATATTCTTGCCCGCTTGACGACGCTGCCACAGGCGCTGGGGGATCATGCACAAAAAGGCACGCTACAGGCACAGTTCGCCCAACTCCCACCCGTGCCACAACTGGCGCGCCAACTGGTGACGCTGCTCGGGAGTTTTGCGTTTGACTGGTCGATTTTGCCGGAAAGCCCGCGCAAAGCCTCGCTACCGTTGCAGGTGACTTTGCTGACGTTGCATGACGCCAACAGCGAAGCTTTGTTGCAACAGCAGCTTAAGGTGCAGTGGCAAACCACCTGGCAACAGCATTTTGCCGCCGCGCCGTGGATGATGCGCAACTGGCTGATTTACCGCGTTTATCACGACGTGATTGGGCAGGCAGACGGAGCAGATTATTGCCCGCTGGTGTGTGATTTTTATCTCATCCGCACGTTAATCAGTTTATGGACGCTGGATGGTTCACCGCTGCGGAAGGAGGATATTTTCGCCCTTTTTGCGGTGTTTGAACGCTGGCGAGAGAGTGAAAATGCTGCGGCGATTCGCCAGCAGCTCCAGTCGTTATGTGCGGCAGAGCCGCTGCTGTCAGCATTTTCGCTGCTGACGTGAGTCGCTCTGTGCGCGCTTTTCCCCTCCCCCTAACCCTCTCCCCAAAGGGGCGAGGGAACCGATCGAGCACGGTGTTAAAATCGGCGCTGGTTTTCTCCCTCTCCCTGTGGGAGAGGGTCGGGGTGAGGGCATCAGCACGCATATTCATCACATTCACCCATTAACTCACCCAAACACCATGCCAACACCAACCATTATCAAAACACTCGCCACCCAGCGCGAAAAACCGTCCGTCAGCGTCATCACGCCAACCTGGAACCGCAGCGCATTCCTGCCGTACCTGCTTTATATGTACCGCTATCAGGACTACCCGGCAGACCGCCGCGAACTCATCATCCTCGACGATTCCCCTCAAAGCCATCAACACATCATCGACCGCCTGACCAATGGCACACCGGAAGCCTTCAACATCCGCTACATCCATCACCCGGAAAAACTGCCGCTGGGCAAAAAACGCAATATGCTCAACGAACTGGCGCGCGGCGAATACATCCTCTGCATGGACGATGACGACTACTACCCGGCAGATAAAATCTCTTACACCATCGCTATGATGCAAAAAAACCGGGCGCTCATCTCCGGTTCCGACCAGATCCCCATCTGGTACAGCCACATCAATCGCATCTTTCAAAGCCGCAGCTTCGGCCCGCATAACATCCTCAACGGCACCTTTTGCTATCACCGTAACTACCTGAAAAAGCACCGCTACGATGACGATTGCAATTTAGGCGAAGAGAAAAGTTTCACCGACAATTTCAGCGTTAACCCGCTACAACTGCCCGGCGAGCGCACGATTTTGTGTATCTCGCACAGCCACAACACCTTTGATAAAGACTTTATTCTCGGGGCCAGCACGCCAGTAAACGCGACGCTTACGGATATCGTCCGCGATCCGCTGCTCCGCAATGCTTATCTGAGTCTGCATAACGCCACTCATCATCAGGCGATCCAGTATCAGGCGATCGATCAGATCGTTCTGCTGAATCTGGATAAACGCCCGGATCGCTTACAGCAGATCCGTGAAGAACTCACATTGCTGCATATTCCTCCTGAGAAGATCACCCGCCTTGCCGCCAGTGAAAATGAAAACGGTCAACGGGGCCGCCAGCAATCACACTTGCAGGCACTGCGTCTGGCGCAACAACGCGGCTGGCAAAACTACCTGCTGCTGGAAGATGACGCGGTTATTCTCAAACAGGAGAAACATATTCAGGTGCTGAACGCGCTGCTGGCGAGCCTGGCGAAAATTCCCTGGCAGGTGATGATCCTCGGCGGCGAAATTTCGCAGGGAACGATGCTAAAAAGTTTGCCTGGGCTGGTGCACGCGCGGGACTGCCGCAAAGTGTGCGCTTATCTGGTGAACCGCCGCTACTACCCGCAGCTGGCGCAGCAGATGAACAACGATGAGCATTCGCTGGAAGACGGCTGGCAGCCGCTGCTGCGCACCGACAAATGGCTGGCCTGTTACCCGAGCCTTTGTTATCAGCGACCGGGCTTTAGTGATATCGAGAAAAAAGCGACTGATAACATTAACCACTACTTCAATAAGTTACCCGTAGCCACCAAGCCATCTACATTACCTATCGCCGATACCATCGGCTTTTTTATGGAAACCTCATTCCACTACGCGCTCTACCGCCCAATCATCACCGCCCTGCAGGCGCAGGGGCAGAGCTGTACGCTGGTGATCAATGACCGCGTATTTAAACCATTTCTGGATGAAATGCTGGCGACGCTAAAAAGCATCGACGATCCGCAGCTCAAAGGAATGCGCTTATCTGAAATGCAGGCACACGGTCAGCGAGTAAAATGCCTGGTCAGCCCCTATCACACGCCTGTGCTCAGTGGCCTTTCCCCCCTGAACATTCGCGCCATGTACGGCTTAGCCAAAGAAACGTGGAACCACGCCGACTGGAACCGTTTTTATCAGCGCATTTTGTGTTACAGCCACTACAGCCAGCGGGCGCTGGCACATTTCGGCAGCGCAATAGTGGTCGGCAACCCGCGCTTCGACGCCTGGCATAACGCCACGTTCGACCGCGCGTTGCCGGAAAATATCAAACTGGACGAGCGTAAACCCACCGTACTCTACGCCCCAACGTTTGGCGCATTAAGCTCCCTGCCCCACTGGGCAGAAAAATTGGGGCGCTTAAGCGATGATGTGAACCTGATTTGCAAACTGCACCACGGCACCTGCTCGCGCCCGGAAGAAGCTGCATCGCTGGCCCTGGCTCGCAGGCATTTAAAACAGCGCACCGACTCCGCCCGTCACACGCTGGCGCTGCTGGCAAAGGCCGATTACGTGCTGACCGATAACAGCGGCTTTATTTTCGATGCTATTCACGTTGATAAGCGGGTGATCCTGCTCGACTTTCCGGGCATGGCAACGTTGCTCGACGGTGAGAAAAGTTACTCCACGCCCGAAAGCGCCGACCAGCGAATCCGCGAAATATTGCCGGTGGCTCATGATGTTGCGGAACTGCGTTATTTGTTGTCAGAGGCGTTTGACTGGGGTGCGGTGCAGGCGCGGCTTACGAAGATTCGTCATCACTATTGCGATGCGTTTATGGATGGCAAGGCGGGAGAACGGGCAGCGATGGTGATTGTGGAGGCACTAGGGTAAAACGCGCAAGTGCCTGATGCGCTTCGCTTATCAGGCCTACGCGACCTTGCAATGTATTGAATTTGTAAGGATTTGTAGGCCGGTTAAGGCGTTTACGCCGCATCCGGAACGAACAACGCACTTAACTACCCTCTGATTTCAAACTCATCGCTTTATGACTGGTGAATCGGTAAAAGTCGTAGATTGTGGGGGAGCGATCTTTATGAATTCTGAAAAAACCTGAATCTTGCTAAACATATTGCTTATCATAAATATAGGTTACACACTATAACAATTATTGCGTAATTTAACATTTTGTTAAAATTGATAGGGCATAAACGATAACATGACTTATGATAAAAAAGTAACTTCCGGTACAACAAGCCAGAAACAAAACAACATTGTCACTCAAAAAATATCTCGCCCAAAGGAATTGTTTCTATTATTTTGGGTTGATGAGTCCGGTGATAGCCGACGTTCTATTTTTGAAGAAGCATGTCTGACGCGTTATTTCAACATCCTTTACTCCCCCGAGTATAAAAAAGAAACACAGATAGTTTACCATTTATCAATTAACACATTTAATCAAATCAAAGAAATATTAGAAATCTTTATAAACAAGAATGGAGGTATAACCAAAGCAAAAGTTAAAGAAGTCAGTTTATTCTCACATGGGGGGCCAATTCATGGTCCTACAACCTCAGACTCTGTAAATACACCTTCCGTGCCTAAATACCCACAACAAATGGACATAATCGGAGGATGGGATTCAATTGATTTTAACTGGTCAAATAACGCTATGTTTGTTATGTATGGTTGTCGCACTAGTTATGCAAGTGATGATTCAGGACAAGGTTTTGCCAGTAAATTATCCCTATTAGATAATTTTAAGGACGTTAATGTCTGGGGACAAACAGAAAGTACTTATCCATCTTATTTCCCAGATATTAGGACAACTTCGATTATGAGGTCAATAAATATAGGTTGGTCTTTTTCACCAACATACATGGTTGCCAGTTCTGAAGGTCAAGGATGGGATGCCTTATTTCCGGATGATAAAAATCCACTAAAGTCTCTCCCTATGCAGTGTTATAATAATGGGAAATTGATTTTAACCTGCGATCAAAGCAGTTTTAATGATCACCGGAAGAATAAATCAAATGATTAGTATTATATTGAGAAGCTTGATTCTATTATTCATGATAATAGTGTATCCAGATTATAATAAAAACCTACCTGCCTTTGAAGTATATGGGGAAAATGACATACTTAAGGATATGGTTATTAATATGAAAACTTATAGTAACCATAGTAAGAAAAACTCTTCCCCAACAACTATAGTGCAAACCATCCTTTTTAAAGGGAATATACAGCAAGTTTTTGAAAGCAACGATATGGGTGCAGCGAGCTTCTTTTTTTCTTATAATAACAAGGTTGAAACGCTGGTAACAGACGCTTTCTTTTTGAATAGAAAATTAGACAAACTGCATGATGCAAATATTTTTGAAGTTATAAAGCATGGGGAAAATATCGTTATTAGATATTACAAATGCAAAATTGAATATATGAAAAAAGAAAAATCTATCGAAATAGAGATATCAACAAACAAAAACAGTTATTTTAGCAAAAATGGAATAAAACAAAAAGACACAAATAAATATAACACATATTTCTTCAATTACTTTGAGGCTCAAAAATAAATTTTATTTTGTCATGCTTTCCCCCTAATCACCTCAATAATCCCCGTCGTCGACACCGACGGCGTGCGGGGGAAATACACTACCTCACAAATATACGCGAAGCTGTCAAACTTTCCTGCCCAGTCATCGCCCATCACTAAAATATCCGCACTGTACCCCCGCAGATACTCCGCTTTCTGCTCCAGCGACTCTTCCAGAAATACGCCATCCACGCACGCCAGCCCGGCGATGATCGCCATGCGGTCATCCTGAGGGTAAACCGGTGCCCTGCCCTTTTTGGCGATGTTCAGGGCATCGGACGATACGCCGACCAGCAGCCGTTCGCCCAGCGTGCGGGCGCGTTGTAAAAGGCGCAGATGACCGACATGAAACACATCGAAGGTGCCGAAGGTGATGACCGTTTTCATGGCTACTCCGCTAACTTATGCCGCAGCCAGCACTGGACGGCGATGTCATCCACCGCTTTTTGCGCTTTCGCCGTGGCACTTTCTTGCTGCTCGCGGCGTTTGTCGTCCAGCGTCAGGGCCACCACTTTCTCTTCGCACGCCGCCGCCGTCAGGTTTTTCTGCATTCGCGTGGCTTTGATGTTAGCCAGCGTTTTTTCCTGCTCCTGCCAGGCGATCACCTTGCGCAAGGTGCCTTTGTAGTCGCTGACGTTTTTCAGCGATTCCACCGACGCTGCCGCGCCCGCAGATGTTTTCTCCACCAGGTAGCCTAATGCTTTGATATTGTTGTCATAACCCGCACAAATCTGTTTTTGCTTTGCCAGCTCGACGGTTTTGTCTTTGACCGATTTATCCCGCAGGCGCTGCAACTGCGCCAGGGTGTCGATGATTTGTCGCATGGTTACTGTTCTGCCTTTTTGACGCCAGGAAAGAGAATTTGCAGGCGGCTTTGCACCAGTTCGAGGGAGGCGGGTTCGCGCATCTCCTGGCGCAAAAAACGCTCGATAGCCGGGAACATTTTCACCGCTTTGTCGACGCTGGCGTCCGCGCCTGCCACATAACCGCCGAGTGGGATCAGCGGTTTGATCTCCATGTAGGCGGCGTAGTTTTGCTTTAACGCGCGGGCGGATTGCTGATGTTCCAGGCTGGTGACCTGGTTCATGCAGCGGCTGATCGACTGGCCGATATCAATGGCCGGATAATGCCCCGCTTCCGCCAGTTTGCGGGTTAATACGATATGCCCGTCCAGCACCGCACGGGCGCAGTCGACAATCGGATCTTGCTGGTCGTCGCCTTCCGCCAGCACGGTGTAGATGGCAGTCATCGATCTCGCGCTTTCGCTGTTGCCTGCGCTTTCGACCAGTTTGGGGATCATGCCGAATGCCGACGGCGGATAGCCTTTGGTGGCGGGTGGTTCGCCAAGCGAGAGCGCAATTTCACGCTGCGCCATCGCATAGCGGGTCAGGGAATCCACCAGCAGTAAAACGTGATGCCCGCGGTCGCGAAACCAGGCGGCGACGGAGTGGCACAGTTCGGTGGCTTTCAGGCGCATCAGCGGCGATTCATCGGCGGGCGCGACGACGACGATAGACTTCGCCAGCCCGTCCGCGCCCAGTGAGTGGTCGATAAACTCTTTCACTTCGCGCCCGCGTTCGCCAATCAGCCCGACCACCACGATGTCGGCTTTGGTCTGGCGGGTGATCATCCCCAGCAGCACGCTTTTCCCGACGCCGCTGCCCGCCATCAGCCCGACACGCTGGCCTTTGCCGATGGTCAGCAGGCCGTTGATCGCTTTCACGCCCACGTCCAGCGGTTCGTCCACCGAACGGCGGGTTAAGGGATTAACCGACGGCGGCAGCGGCGGCAGAAGGTCGTTGCCGTTCAGGCGGCCTTTGCCATCCAGCGGTTCGCCGAGGCCGTTAACCACGCGGCCTAACCAGCTTTCGCCAATCAGGATGTCGTGGGCTTTTTCTTCCGGGAAGACGCGCGCCCCCGCCATCAGGCCGACCGGCTGTTTAAACGGCATTAAGTAAGTGATATCGCGATTAAAGCCTACGGCCTGCGCGTCGATAAGCGTGTGGTTGGCGCTTTCGATGCGACACAGCTGCCCGGTCATTAGCGGGCAGCCGACGCTCTCCAGCAGGATGCCATTAAGGCGCACCAGCCGCCCGGCGACGCGGGCCAGCGGGATCGACTCCAGCGAGCGCAGGGCGTTATCGAAAGCGGAAAAATCACTCACCCTGTGACTCCGGCGTTAGCGTCTCTTGTAGCGCGGTCATGCATTGTTCCAGGCGGTGCTCGCAGCCGATATCCAGTTCGGATTTATCGGTGATCACCCGGCATTCACCCGGCGGCAGATCCGGCGAAGGCGTCAGCCCCCATTCGCTGACCTTTTCCGGCACCGCGTCGCGCAAGCGGTTAAATTCTTCCGTACTTAGCATCACTTGGAGGGTCTCCGGCATTGCCGGGAAGGCCGCCAGTGCCTCTTCCACCAGCGCCAGCAACTGCGTCGGTTGCAGCGCCAGTTCGCAGCGGATCACCTGGCGGGTGACTTTTTCCACCAGTTGCAGCAAATCTTCCCGCTGTTTGCGTTCGATATGGGCGAGAAAGTCGTTCACTTTTCCGCTGATGGCTTCCAGCGGCTGTGCCGCGTCAACAAACTGTTTGCGCCCTTCCTGCTGCCCGGCGAGGCTGCCTTCGGTGTAGCCCTGGCGTCGCCCCTCGGCAAAACCTTGTTGATGACCTTCGCTAAAGCCCTGCTCCTGGCCTTCGGTCATTCCCTGAGCAAACCCTTTTTGCAGCCCTTCCTGAAAACCGTCCATCAACTGGCGCTGGTAATCGGCGGCGCTAATGCTGGCGGTGAGCGGTTCTCCGGTCACCGCACGCTGGCGCGGCGGAAAACGGTGCAGGCGATAGCGCCCGCGCAGTGTTTCAATGGTCATGGTTACTCCGCCGTCTGTTCCGCAAAGAGCTGTAGCTGAATTTCGCCCGCCTCTTCCAGTTCACGGGCAATGCCCATGATTTCGCGGCGGATCTGTTCGATACGGCTGACCGGCACCGGCCCCAGACGCGCGGTGATCGCTTCCAGTTGCTGCGCCTGACGTTTTGGCATCACCGCGTAAATGGAACGGCGCAACAGGGCTTCGGTGCCTTTCAGCGCTACCGCCCAGTCTTCCATCGGTACTTCGTCGAGCAGACGTCGACGCACCTCTTCGTTCTGGCGGCTGAGGATAAAGAAGTCGTACATCTCATCCTGAAGCTGCTCCAGCACGTCTTCGTCGCGCTCGCGCATCTGGTCGAGGATCACCTGCTGGTTGCCCTGGAAGCGGTTGACGATATCCGCCGCCTGTTTGATGCCTTTCACCTTCGAGCCGTGCTCCGAAAGCACCGACAGGCCGCGTTCAATCAGCCTGTCCAGTTCATCCACCACGTCGCGGTTGACGTCGTTGAGTTTCGCCACCCGATAGAGAATTTCGTTTTGCACCGATTCATTGAGATACGAGAGCACCGCCGCCGAGATTTCCGGCGTCAGAAACGCGAGGAATACTGCCTGCAATTGCAGATGCTCTTCGGAGATCAGCATCGCCAGCTGGCGCGGTTCCACCCATTGCAGTCGCGCCATCCGCGAGCGGATCTCATCGCCGTAGATGCCGTTGATCACGCTGCTGGCGATCTCGGTGCCTAGCGCTTTGTTGAGAATGCCCTGCAACATAGATCGCGACGCGCCATTGATCCCGCTCTGTTCGCGGAACTCATCAAAGAAGTTGTTGATCACTTTGCGCGCCATGCTGGTTTTGACACCGGAAAGCCGCGCCATGTTTTCGCTCAGGCGCACCACTTCTTCGCGGCTGAGTTTTTGCATCACCGTCGCCGCCGCTTCTTCGCCAAGGCACAGTAGCAGGATCGCCGCCTGTTCCAGGTAGCTGTTGCTCTTATTTGTTGTCAATTCGCTCATTGCTGGTGATCCATTGTCTGAGAACTTCGGCTACGCGATCGGTGTCGCTCATGGCCAGTT
Organism: Escherichia sp. WS568; assembly: GCF_046486085.1. NCBI lineage: Bacteria > Pseudomonadati > Pseudomonadota > Gammaproteobacteria > Enterobacterales > Enterobacteriaceae > Escherichia > Escherichia sp. WS568. Next base: position 26,678 of record NZ_JBJQMC010000024.1, on the reverse strand, counting down.
TTTGCAGGAACTCGAGTTTTACTTCGAGGCCGGAACTCTGGGACGGCAGGCTGTCATCGCCGGGCAGCGACGGCAGATCGACGTTTTTGCGTTCCTCTTCCGGCATGGCAATCCACGGTTCGCTGACAGCTTCCGGTTCTGGTGTGATAACCGGCGCACGTACCGCCGTCAGCCGTTTCATTACCGGGCGCACCACAAAGAACAGCAACAACAGCGCCAGCAGGCCGCAGCCAATCAGCCGCACCCAGGCCAGCACGCTGTCGTCTTTCCACAGCGGAATAATTGGTTCGACCGGCACCGCCTGCGGCACAAAGTTAAGCAGCGATAAGGTGAGATTGTCACCGCGCTGGACGTCGATCCCGGCGGCATTGTTCAGCAACGCGGTCAGTTGCGTGGTCTGCTCCGGCTTCCAGTTTTTCAGCGCCGGAGCGTTTTGATTGAGCACCACCGCCACGTTAAGGCGTTTCACCGCAAAGCCGGGATGCTGAATATGCTGGACGCTGCGGTCGTAAGAGTAATCGCGCTTGCTTTCGCTGTGTTTCGAAAGGGCTTCCGGCGAGCGGTTTTCTTCCGTACCGTTGGTCATCTGATTCGCTGCAATCGGCGGACGGTTACTGAGCGAACCGGGCACACCCATCGCCACCTGATTGGTATCGCTGTCCAGCACGTTTTCTTCGCGGTTGATTTTCGGCGCGTCGCCGTAGTGTTCCTGAGTTTCATCGATATTACTGAGGTCGAGATCCGGCATGACGCTGACGCGGTAATTCCCGCTGCCGACCAGCGAATCCAGCACGTTCGCCACGCTGGCGCGGGTTTTGTCCTGAATATCTTTGAGGATCTGATCGCGTTTACGGGTAGCGGCTGAAACCGCTTCGCCCGCGCCAATGCCGTCGGTCAGCAGATTTCCCGCCTGATCGACGACGCTAACTTTGCTGGCGTGCAGCCCCGGAATGCTGCCGGAAACCAGATGCACAATGGCGTTCACCTGGTCCATATTCAGCTTCGCGCCGTAATGCAGACGCACCACCACCGAGGCGCTGTTTTGCGGCTCATCGCTGACCACAAACGAGCTCTCTTCGTTGAGCGCCAGATGCACCCGCGCGCTCTCCACCGCGTCCAGCGACATAATGCTCTGCGCCAGCTCCCCTTCGAGGCTGCGTTTGTAGCGCACGTTCTGCACGAACTGGCTGCTGCCGAGCACTTCGTCTTTGTCCATCAGCTCGTAGCCGCTGGGCAAGATCGCCTGCACGCCTTTCGCGGCAAGGGTCATACGCGTTTTCGACAGTTCATCTTCCGGCACCAGAATCTGCCCGCTTTGCGGGTCGATGCGGTAGCTGAGCTTTTCGCCGTCCAGCACGGTGACAATCTGCGACACGGGCAGATTTTCCTGGCGTCCGTAGAGCGAGACGTAGCCGCGATTACCGGTCCACAGTACGCTGACGATAATTGCCGTCGCCGCAACGGCAAGCCCCACTCCCGCCATCAATGCCCAGCGTTTGTTATCTGCAAGACGCAGTCGAAACGCCGGAAACGCCTGGGTTAACTTCTTTATTTGTGCATTCATAGGGTTAGATCGACATACTCATCAGATCGTTAAATCCGGTGGCGATTTTGTTGCGCACCTGCACCAGCGCGGAGAAAGAGAGCGACGCCTGCTGGCTGGCGATCATCGCCCCGGCGAGGTCATCACTTTTGCCCGTGTCGACAGCCGTTTGCTGCTGCTCCGCCACCTGCTGGAACTGGTCAACGTGACCGAGCGCGCCGGACATAATACGGTTAAACGACACGTCCGGGTCGGTGGAACTGAAGGTCATGGCGGGTAGCACTGGCGCCTGGGCGTTGGCCTGCATCCGCTGCACGTCCTGCATAATTTGCGCCTGCATGGTGCTGTTGATTGTGGTAATGCTCATTTTTAACTTCCGGGTCAGGAGAAAACTTCGATACCGTGCTTGCGCATGGAGGCCAGTCGATAGCGCAGTGCGCGCGGGGTAATGCCTAACAGGTCAGCGATTTTGCTGCGGTTGCCCTGATATTTACGCATCAGGTCGGCGATATATTGATACTGCGCGCTTCGTCCGTGCTGGCCTAAATCGCCGGTTTCGGCAATGTGGACGGCGGGCTGAACAGGCCATTGCAGTTCACTGTGGTCAGCAATATCGGTGTCCGGCAGGCCTAATGCATCCGGGTAAATTACGCCGTCGCGATTTAAAATCATTCCCCGCTGAATGGCGTTTTCCAGTTGGCGAACGTTACCGGGCCAACGGTAATTGAGCAGCGCACGGCGGGTGGATTCGGACAGGGTGATATTTTTCACCAGCACCGTGGAGTATTTTTTAATAAATGACTCTGCCAGCGGAATAATATCGTTCAGACGTTCACGCAGCGGCGGCATGGTAATAGGAATCACCGCCAGACGATAATAGAGATCTTCACGAAAACGTCCGGCGGCAACTTCCTGCTCCAGGTTTTTATTGGTGCAGGCAATCAGGCGAAAATTGAGTTTGATTTGTCGGTTGCTGCCTAATCGCTCAACCTGTTGTTCCTGCAACACGCGTAATATTTTGGCCTGTAGCGCCAGCGGCATTTCACCAATTTCATCGAGCAATAAGGAGCCGTTATTTGCCAGTTCCATTTTTCCTGGCACGCTGGCAATTGCGCCGGTAAATGCGCCTTTGTCGTAGCCAAATAACGTCGATTCCAGCATATTTTCCGGGATCGCCGCGCAGTTCACGCCGATATAGGGCGCATTATCATTTTCACCAAAGGCTACGGTGTGAATATATTTCGCCACGCACTCTTTCCCCGCGCCGGTTTCGCCCTGAATGAGCACCGGCACGTTAAAGGCGGCGACACGCTTTGCCAGAGTAAAAGCGTTAATGCTGGAAGCGGCAGTTGCAATAAGTTCAGACATAGGGTGAACAATATAAGTAGCGACAATAATCAGGATGTTCTGAAGCGTATCACCGGCGGGATTAACAAGTTCGAATTAAACGATAATAAAAACATTATTTGATGGTAAACAATTAGTTAGATATTAATACTGTTAATTTGGACATCTGTGATGCCCCCTCACCCTAACCCTCTCCCCGGATGGGGCGAGGGGACAGACCGCAGACTGATTGGCGAAAATCACTCCCATTAAGCAATTAATCGATTAATTATTTTTTCACCCTATTAATAATTTGCCCCTTTCACTCCCCCTCTATTTAATACCTCACCTTGTGTCACAGCCGGATTTGCGTGCACAGAAACACCCATACCATTACAGCAGAGAAAGTAAGCCATGCTGAAGTACAGTAAAACGCCAGGCATCTTTAAATTAGAAGGTAATCGGCTCGGACGCCCCTACCATCGCCTGCCGACCCTGTTTACGGGGAATTTTGACGTGATTGATTCGCATCTTGGCAGCTACTTTCTCAAAAAGCATCGCAGCAATATCACCTTAAAAAAGATTGGCTGCGAAATGGATATTATTAATAAAAACGCCGAACTGATGGTTTCCCAGGTCGGGCATCTGGCGTTTGATATTGATCGCTCCTTATTGTTAATGCTGCTGGGCAATTTTTATGGTCTGGAGTCCTCTCTTGAAGAGGCGAAAGCGCATAACGGGCTGCCGACCAAAACCGAAACTCGTTTAAAAAACCGACTCGCGCTGGATATCTGCACGCTGATATTTAATCTGCAAACCTCCGGTATTGCGCTGAAATTAAAACTGGACAGCAGCACGGTGATTACCCACTGGGCGTATCAATTAACCTTTACCCTTGCGGGCGATGAAGAGAGCAGTTTCCGTATTTTGCTCGACGACGCCCACACCGATTTTATTTTGAATCTGATCCGCCACAGCGAGCACAGTAAACCGCAGCAGGTGGCGAAATCCGTTAATAAACCGGCCCTGATTAAAGAAATCATCCGCTCCCTGCCGCTGACCCTGAACGTCAAAATCGCCGAGCTATCGATGAATGTCGCCGATCTGGCGCAGATAAAAGCCGGGGATATTTTACCCATCTCGCTGGGAGAAACGTTCCCGGTGGCGATTGGGCAATCTGAATTATTTAGCGCCCTGATTGTGGAAGACAAAGACAAACTGTTTTTGTCGGAGCTGGCGGGCAAGAATGAGAATAGCCATGAGTAAACAAGACGATATTTTAGCCGGGGATTTTGGCCTCGCCGATGAAGTTGCGCCTGTCACGAAATCCGCCGACGCCGAAACGCTGGTCACCCGCCTGGAAGACCGCTTTTCCGACTCGATGACGCTGCTGAAACGCATTCCGGTGACCTTAACGCTGGAAGTGTCGTCGGTGGAAATTATGTTAGCCGACCTGCTTAACATCGACGACGACACGGTGATTGAGCTGGATAAGCTCGCCGGGGAGCCGCTGGATATCAAAGTGAACAATATCCTGCTGGGCAAAGCGGAAGTGGTGGTGGTCAACGAGAAGTACGGCCTGCGCGTGCTGGAGTTTAACACCCGCGATATCAACGACCTGGCACCATGAAACGCCGCACTCAACTGGCGCTGGGCCTTGGGCTGCTGGCGCTTGCGCCGCTGGCGTTGGCCCAGGGTGGCGATATTGCGCTACTTAACGTGGTGACCCACGGCAACACTCAGGAGTACAGCGTCAAAATTCAGGTACTGATTCTGATGACCCTCGTCGGTTTGCTGCCGACGATGGTGCTGATGATGACCTGCTTTACGCGCTTTATTATCGTGCTGTCGCTGCTGCGCCAGGCGCTGGGGCTGCAACAAACGCCGCCAAACCGCATTCTGATTGGTATTGCGCTCTCACTCACTATGCTGGTGATGCGCCCTGTCTGGCTCAATATTTACGACCACGCGGTAGTGCCGTTTGAAAACGATCAGATTACCCTGACCGATGCGTTAAGCACCGCCGCGACGCCGCTAAAACGCTTTATGCTGGCGCAGACCGACAAAAAAGCGATGGCGCAAATCATGACCATCGGCGGCGCGAAGGGCAATGCCGCCGACCAGGATCTCACGATTGTGGTGCCCGCCTATGTGTTGAGCGAGCTGAAAACCGCTTTCCAGATTGGCTTTATGATTTACATCCCGTTTCTGGTTATCGACCTGATTGTCGCAAGCGTACTGATGGCGATGGGGATGATGATGCTGTCGCCGCTGATTGTTTCGCTGCCCTTTAAACTGATGCTGTTTGTGCTGATCGACGGCTGGTCGCTGACCATCGGCACGCTCACCACCAGCATTCGCGGGCTGGGGCTGGGCTGATTATGTTGACCGTAGACGTAGCCGCCGACATTGTCGCCAGTGGCATAAAAGTGGTGATTTTGCTGGTTTCGGTGCTGGTGGTGCCAAGCCTGCTGGTCGGCCTGCTGGTGAGCGTGTTCCAGGCGGTGACGCAGATTAACGAACAGACCCTGAGCTTTTTGCCGAGGCTGATTGTCACGCTGGTGGTGCTGGGGGTGTGCGGCAAATGGATGATTATCCAGTTGCATGATCTCTGCATTCATCTGTTTAGTCAGGCCGCCCTGCTGGTGCATTAAGATGCGCACAAGCGACGTTACGCAACTGACGGATTTGGCGCTGGGGCTGTGGTTTCCCTTCGTGCGCATTATGGCGTTTCTGCGCTATGTGCCGGTGCTGGATAACAGCGCCCTGACCGTGCGTGTGCGGATTATTTTGTCGCTGGCGCTGGCAATCATCATCACGCCGTTAATTCCGCATCCCATTCCCCACGATCTGCTATCGCTCAACAGTCTGATCCTGACGGTGGAGCAAATTTTATGGGGCATGTTATTCGGATTGATGTTTCAGTTTCTGTTTCTGGCGCTGCAACTCGCCGGGCAAATTCTCTCGTTCAATATGGGGATGAGCATGGCGGTGATGAACGACCCAAGCAGCGGCGCATCGACCACCGTGCTGGCGGAGTTAATTAACGTCTATGCGATCCTGCTGTTTTTTGCCATGGACGGGCATCTGCTGCTGGTAAGCGTGCTGTATAAGGGTTTCACCTACTGGCCGATTGGCAACGCGCTGCATCCGCAAACCCTGCGCACCATCGCGCTGGCCTTTAGCTGGGTGCTGGCGTCCGCATCACTGCTGGCGCTGCCGACCACTTTTATCATGCTGATTGTGCAGGGCTGCTTTGGCCTGCTTAACCGCATTGCGCCGCCGCTGAACCTTTTTTCGCTCGGCTTTCCCATCAACATGCTGGCGGGGCTGGTTTGCTTCGCCACCCTGCTCTACAACCTGCCGGATCACTATCTGCATCTGGCGAATTTTGTGTTGCAGCAACTCGACGCGCTGAAAGGTCACTATGGCGGATAGCAGCAGCGAAGAAAAAACAGAGAAACCCTCGGCGCAAAAGCTGCGTAAAGCGCGTGAAGAGGGGCAACTGCCGCGCTCGAAGGATATGGGGCTGGCGGCGAGCCTGTTTGCGGCGTTTGTGGTGATCTCCAGCAGCTTCCCGTGGTATGCCGATTTTGTGCGTGAGAGTTTTATCAGCGTGCATCAGTACGCGCAGGAGATTAATAACCCGGATGTGATCGGCCAGTTTCTGCGCCATCACCTGTTAATTCTCGGCAAGTTTATTCTTACCTTGCTGCCGATGCCCGCCGCCGCACTGCTCTCCTCGCTGGTGCCTGGCGGCTGGCTGTTTCTGCCGAAAAAAATCCTCCCTGATTTCAGCAAAATTAGCCCGTTAAAAGGGATTGGGCGACTGTTTTCCAGTGAGCATCTGGCGGAAACGGGAAAGATGACAGTGAAGTCGGTGGTGGTGCTGGTGATGCTGTGGGTAAGCCTGCGCAATAACTTTGCCGCCTTTCTCGGCCTGCAGGCGCTGCCGTTCAAACTGGCAATTAACGATGGTTTATCGCTCTACGCCAGCGTGATGCGCAACTTTGTCATCCTGTTTATCTTCTTTGCGCTTATCGACGTGCCGCTGGCGAAAGCCCTGTTTACCAAAGGGCTGAAGATGACCAAGCAGGAGCTGAAAGAAGAGTACAAAAATCAGGAAGGCAAGCCGGAAGTGAAGGCGCGCGTGCGACGGCTGCAACGGCAGCTGGCGATGGGGCAAATCCGCAAAGTGGTGCCGAAAGCCAACGTGGTGATCACCAACCCGACCCACTACGCCGTGGCGTTGCAGTATGACCAGTCTCGCGCCGCCGCGCCGTTTGTGGTGGCAAAAGGCACCGATGAAATCGCCCTCTATATTCGCCAGGTCGCCGCTGAGAATCAGGTGGAAGTGGTCGAGTTCCCGCGGCTGGCGCGCTCGGTTTACTACACCACGCAGGTGAACCAACAAATTCCGTTTCAGCTTTACCGGGCCATCGCCCACGTTCTGACCTACGTCCTACAAATGAAACACTGGCGCGAGGGCGCACAGCCGCGCCCGGCCCTGAACAGACATATTTCCATTCCCAAAGAGGTGCTTAAACTGGATGGCGAAAACAACTAAATCGTTCCTCGCGCTGCTGCGCGGCGGCAATCTCGGCGTGCCGCTGGTAATACTGTGTATTCTGGCGATGGTTATTCTGCCGCTGCCGCCTGCGCTGCTGGATATTCTGTTCACCTTCAACATTGTGCTGGCGGTGATGGTGCTGCTGGTGGCGGTGTCGGCGAAAAGGCCGCTGGAATTCAGCCTGTTCCCGACCATTTTGCTGATCACCACTTTAATGCGCCTGACGCTCAACGTCGCCTCCACGCGCGTGGTGCTGTTACACGGGCATCTCGGCGCGGGCGCGGCGGGTAAGGTAATTGAGTCGTTTGGTCAGGTGGTGATTGGCGGCAACTTTGTCGTCGGTTTCGTGGTGTTTATCATCCTGATGATCATCAACTTTATCGTCGTCACCAAAGGGGCCGAGCGTATTTCCGAGGTTTCTGCCCGCTTTACCCTGGACGCGATGCCCGGTAAACAGATGGCGATTGACGCCGATCTTAACGCCGGATTGATCAACCAGGCGCAGGCACAAACCCGGCGTAAAGATGTTGCCAGCGAGGCCGATTTCTACGGCGCAATGGACGGGGCATCGAAGTTTGTGCGCGGCGATGCCATCGCCGGGATGATGATTCTGGCGATCAACCTGATCGGCGGCGTCTGTATCGGGATCTTCAAATACAACCTGAGCGCCGACGCCGCCTTCCAGCAATATGTGCTGATGACTATCGGCGACGGGCTGGTGGCGCAGATCCCGTCCCTGCTGCTCTCCACCGCGGCGGCAATTATCGTCACCCGCGTCAGCGACAACGGCGATATCGCCCATGACGTGCGCCACCAGCTGCTGGCAAGTCCGTCGGTGCTCTACACCGCCACCGGGATCATGTTTGTGCTGGCGGTGGTGCCGGGGATGCCGCATCTGCCATTTTTGCTGTTCAGCGCCCTGCTTGGCTTTACCGGCTGGCGGATGAGCAAACGCCCGCAGGCGGCGGAGGCGGAGGAGAAAAGCCTCGAAACGCTGACCCGAACCATCACCGAAACCAGCGAGCAACAGGTCAGTTGGGAAACCATTCCGCTGATCGAGCCCATCAGCTTAAGCCTCGGCTACAAGCTGGTGGCGCTGGTGGACAAAGCGCAGGGGAACCCGCTCACCCAGCGGATTCGCGGCGTGCGGCAGGTGATATCCGACGGTAACGGCGTGCTGCTGCCGGAGATCCGTATTCGGGAAAACTTCCGTCTCAAGCCCAGCCAGTACGCCATTTTCATCAACGGCATTAAGGCTGATGAAGCGGATATTCCGGCGGATAAACTGATGGCCCTGCCCTCCAGCGAAACCTACGGCGAGATTGACGGCGTACTGGGGAATGACCCGGCATATGGGATGCCGGTCACCTGGATTCAGCCTGCGCAGAAAGCGAAGGCGCTGAATATGGGGTATCAGGTGATCGACAGCGCCAGCGTGATTGCTACCCATGTAAATAAGATTGTGCGCAGCTATATTCCTGATTTATTTAACTATGACGATATTACGCAGTTGCATAATCGTTTGTCGTCGATGGCACCGCGACTGGCGGAAGACTTAAGCGCGGCGCTCAATTACAGCCAGTTGCTGAAAGTGTATCGCGCGCTGCTGACCGAAGGCGTTTCCCTGCGCGATATCGTCACCATCGCCACCGTGCTGGTCGCCAGTAGTGCGGTGACTAAAGATCATATCCTGCTGGCGGCCGATGTGCGCCTGGCGCTGCGGCGCAGTATCACCCATCCGTTCGTTCGCAAGCAGGAGCTGACGGTGTATACGCTGAATAATGAGCTGGAAAATCTGCTGACCAACGTGGTGAATCAGGCGCAACAGGCCGGCAAAGTGATGCTCGACAGCGTGCCGGTGGACCCGAATATGCTTAACCAGTTCCAGAACACGATGCCGCAAGTGAAGGAGCAGATGAAAGCGGCGGGGAAAGACCCTGTGCTGCTGGTGCCACCGCAGTTGCGCCCTTTGCTGGCGCGCTATGCGAGATTGTTTGCGCCGGGGCTGCATGTGCTGTCGTATAACGAAGTGCCGGACGAGCTGGAGTTGAAGATTATGGGGGCGTTGATGTAGGTATCCGGCATCTGCGCACAACCGCCGGATGCGGCGTGAACGCCTTATCCGGCCTACCGTTCAGGCACGATTCGTAGGCTAAGCGTAAGCGCATCCGGCATCGGCGCGCAATTATACAATGATACGCTCCCCGGCACTAAAATCCGTTACGTCCCCCGCCCAATCGATGGGATATAACCCCTTCGCGACATCGCGATGAAACGTTGAGAATGGCCAATCACTCACTTGCTTTACCCAGCCATGTTTTACTGGATTTATATAAATATAATCAACATGATGGCGATAGTCTTTGGTATTGCGGATGGCGTGCTCCCAAAAACGCGGTTGCCAGATATTTTGCAATCCACAAGCATGGGTGAACTGTTTTTTAATCTCCCGCCAGCGAGAGGAAAAATCATCATCGCTTTCGGGTAATGTCCAGATACAGTGCATATGCTCCGGCAAAACTACCCAGGCGTTAATTTCAAAAGGTCTGGCTCGCTTAACGTTAATAATGACTTTACGGAGCATCTGGAACTGAGCGGTCAGAAGATGGCTTCGACGATTTCGTAGGTTAACCGTGAAAAACCAGGTTCCCCCTTTGATGTAATAACGACGATATTCAGACATGGCGACTCCTTTTTCTCAACGGTAAGAAGAAAAGGAAAGGTCGGCAATGAGGTGATGGAATAACGGGAAAGCGGCTCGCATAAACGCACAGATTTGTAGGCATGATAAGACGCGCCAGCGTCGCATCAGGCATCGGTGCACAATTGCCGAATCCGGCGTGAACGCCCTCTCCGTCCTACAAAATCGTCTCTTCCGTCAAAATCCGCCGCGCGCCTAAAAAATGATCCTGCCAGAAAGGTTCAGCTAACCGGCTTATCCGAATGGTTTCGCCGGTACGTGGTGACTCGATAAACTGACCGTCTCCCAGATACACCCCCATATGATCGGCTATCTCGCGGCTGTGAATATGGAAAAACAGCAAATCTCCCCGGCGCAGGTCGTTGTTCGCCACAATCGTTGCCCGATGGTAGTGATACATCTCATTGGCTGTGCGCGGGAGCTTCGCCTCAAGGATCTTGTTGTAGGCATAAAAAACCAACCCGCTACAGTCGAAGCCTTTATCGGGCCGCGTGCCGCCCCAGACATAAGGCTTGCCAAGCTGCTGCTCCAGGCGGTGAATCGCCACTTCGGTGATGTTGTGTAGATGGTCGCTGCTTAAGAAATGGTTGTTCTCCGCCAGCGCCTGCCAGCGTCTGTCACTCGCCTTGAGCGGCGCAGGAAACCATTCTGGATGCTGTTTTATCTGTTCGCGGTTGTGCTGGCGCAGCGCCTTTCTGCTTTCGGCATTGCCTTCCACAATATAGCCGGCCTGCTTTTTCAGATGAGTTTGGTACTGTTTTAATAAACGCGCACGGTTTTGCATCCGCTGGCGGGCGGCGTAGCTGAAAGAGATATGTGATGTGGTGGCGCTGGCAAATGAAGAAAACGGCAAGCAAAGCAACAATAATCCCGACAACACAAAAGAGGGAATCGACGGCAAGGACATACTCAATAATGGCTGGTCATGCATTGATGTTGCAGTGTATCCCGGCCCGTACCTGAACAAACTTAATAAACCATTATTATAAAATTAATAAATATATTTCAGTTAATTATGTAAAAACATCCGTTTATTAAATTACTCATGGATTGTCGCTGTTGCTCATTTGAGCTACAATTCAAGCTGAATAAATATACAGCACAGGAGATATCCCAATGGCTGCTAACGCGTTTGTTCGCGCCCGAATCGATGAAGATCTGAAGAATCAGGCGGCGGACGTACTGGCCGGGATGGGGCTGACCATCTCTGACCTGGTTCGCATAACCCTCACAAAGGTCGCGCGTGAAAAGGCATTGCCGTTTGATTTACGCGAGCCTAATCAATTAACTATTCAATCAATCAAAAACAGCGAAGCTGGCGTTGGTATTCATAAGGCCAAAGACGCCGATGATTTATTTGATAAATTAGGAATTTAAATATGATTCAAAGGGATATTGAATACTCGGGACAATTTTCAAAGGATGTAAAACTTGCACAAAAGCGTCATAAGGATATGAATAAATTGAAATATCTTATGACGCTCTTATCAATAATACTTTACTGCTTCCAGCTGTTTATAAAGACCACCCGCTGCAAGGTTCATGGAAAGGTTATCGCGATGCTCATGTCGAACCGGACTGGATCCTGATTTACAAACTTACCGATAAACTTTTACGATTTGAGAGAACTGGAACTCACGCGGCGCTATTTGGGTAAAGCCCGCTGCCGATGAAATTTGTAAACCCTGCGCCGACAGGCTTGCGTAAAACTCTTTTGGTGATAATGTGAGCCTTCCAAATCCAGACTATTCCGATTTGGGATCCATTTTGCCGTCCTGGCGTGTGTAACCGTTTTATCAAGGAATAAGCAGTATGCGTAAAATCGCATTAATTCTTGCGATGTTGTTGATCCCGTGCGTTTCGTTTGCCGGTTTGCTGGGCAGCAGTAGCTCGACCACGCCAGTGAGCAAAGAGTATAAGCAGCAGTTGATGGGATCCCCTGTCTACATCCAGATCTTCAAGGAAGAACGTACGCTCGATCTCTACGTCAAAATGGGCGAGCAATATCAACTGCTCGACAGCTATAAAATCTGTAAATATTCCGGCGGCTTAGGGCCAAAACAGCGTCAGGGCGATTTCAAAAGCCCGGAAGGGTTTTATAGCGTCCAGCGTAATCAGTTAAAACCAGACAGCCGTTACTACAAAGCGATTAATATTGGATTCCCAAACGCCTATGACCGTGCGCATGGTTATGAAGGGAAATACCTGATGATTCACGGCGATTGTGTTTCCATCGGCTGCTACGCGATGACCAATCAGGGTATTGATGAGATCTTCCAGTTCGTTACTGGTGCGCTGGTGTTTGGTCAGCCGAGCGTGCAAGTGAGTATTTACCCGTTCCGTATGACCGACGCCAATATGAAGCGCCATAAATATTCCAACTTTAAGGACTTCTGGGAGCAACTGAAGCCAGGCTACGACTACTTTGAGCAAACCCGTAAGCCACCGACCGTTTCTGTGGTCAATGGCCGTTACGTGGTCAGCAAGCCGTTAAGCCACGAAGTTGTGCAGCCACAACTGGCATCAAACTACACGCTCCCCGAGGCAAAATAAGCGCCATTCACCTGGCATAATCTTTTGCCAGGTTTCATTGCCCGTCAGCGGCTGTGTCGCAATCACCGTGACCACATCATTCGGTGTGGTCTGCGAGCTGAAGTCGATTTCCACATCCTGATCCAGCAACGTTGCCACGCCAAACGGCGCGCGGCGGGTGATCCAGTGTAAATTAGTCGAGCAATACGCCATTACATAGCGCCCGTCAGAAAGCAGCATGTTGAAAACGCCCTTCTGCCGCAGTTCATCCGCCAGTGAGGCGATATATTTAAACACTGCCGCCATGTTGCCCGGTGTGCGCGGGTAACGCTGCGTTAATTTATGCAGGAGCCAGCAAAAGGCTTTTTCGCTATCGGTTTCACCGACCGGGCGGAAGTTGCCGGTTTCCAGTGATTTGTAGCCCGTCAGTTGTCCATTATGGGCATAAGTCCAGTTACGCCCCCATAACTCGCGGGTAAACGGGTGAGTATTTTCCAGCGCCACCTCGCCCCGATTAGCCTGGCGAATATGAGCCACCACCGAACAGGATTTTATCGGGTAGTCCTGGACAAGTTTGGCGATGGGGGAATTAAAGCTGGGTTGCGGATCTTTAAATGTGCGACAGCCTTTACCTTCGTAAAAGGTAATGCCCCAGCCATCTTTATGTGGCCCGGTTCCACCACCACGCTGTACAAGTCCGGTGAAACTAAAGCAGATATCGGTAGGGACGTTGGCGCTCATCCCGAGCAATTCGCACATGGGTAACCTCCACAACAGCGGGAGCGCATGGCCCCCGGCGAAGATTGATTAAAAAGTACAAAGGTTCAGGCTGTTACCCTCACCCCGGCCCTCTCCCTGAAAGGGAGAAAAGACCTTACTTAACCATCTCTTTTTCAATTAACTGGATCAGGATATGGATCACTTTAATGTGGATCTCCTGAATGCGGTCGGCATAACCAAAGTGCGGTACGCGAATTTCGATATCCGCTGTGCCAGCCATTTTACCGCCGTCTTTACCGGTCAGGGTGATCACTTTCATCCCCTTCTCACGCGCCGCCGCGATCGCTTTGATCACGTTTGCAGAGTTACCGGAGGTGGAGATCCCCAGCAGTACATCGCCTTCGCGACCTACCGCTTCAACGTAACGGGAGAAAATATCATTGAAACCAAAATCGTTACCGACGCAGGAAATATGACTAACGTCAGAAATGGCAATCGCCGGGTAGCCCGGACGGTTTTCACGGTAGCGACCGGTCAACTCTTCGGCAAAGTGCATAGCGTCGCAATGGGAGCCGCCGTTGCCACAGGAAAGCACTTTGCCACCGGCTTTAAAGCTGTCTGCTAACAGGACCGCCGCGCGCTGAATGGCGTGAATATTGGCGTCATCTTTTAAAAAGTTAGCCAGCGTTTCCGCCGCTTCGTTCAGTTCATTACGAATAAGATCCTGGTACATGAGGATATCCTTCAGCATAAATGTAATAGACAAAATGCAGTGTACCGGATACCGCCAAAAGCGAGAAGTACGAGCAGGTGCTATGACCAGGACTTTTTGACCTGAAGTGCGGATAAAAACAGCAACAATGTGAGCTTTGTTGTAATTATATTGTAAACATATTGCTAAATGTTTTCACATCCACTACAACCATATCATCACAAGTGGTCAGACCTCCTACAAGTAAGGGGCTTTTCGTTATGATGATTTTGAGTATTCTCGCTACGGTTGTCCTGCTCGGCGCGTTGTTCTATCACCGCGTGAGCTTATTTATCAGCAGTCTGATTTTGCTCGCCTGGACAGCCGCCCTCGGCGTCGCTGGTCTGTGGTCGGTGTGGGTACTGGTGCCTCTGGCCATTATCCTCGTGCCGTTTAACTTTGCGCCTATGCGTAGGTCGATGATTTCCGCGCCGGTATTTCGCGGTTTCCGTAAGGTGATGCCGCCGATGTCGCGCACGGAGAAAGAAGCGATTGATGCGGGCACCACCTGGTGGGAGGGCGACTTGTTCCAGGGCAAGCCGGACTGGAAAAAGCTGCATAACTATCCGCAGCCGCGCCTGACCGCTGAAGAGCAAGCGTTTCTCGACGGTCCGGTAGAAGAAGCCTGCCGGATGGCGAATGATTTCCAGATTACCCATGAGCTGGCGGATTTGCCGCCGGAGCTGTGGGCGTATCTTAAAGATCATCGTTTCTTCGCGATGATCATCAAAAAAGAGTACGGCGGGCTGGAGTTCTCGGCCTATGCCCAGTCTCGCGTGCTGCAAAAACTCTCCGGCGTGAGCGGGATCCTGGCGATTACCGTCGGCGTGCCAAACTCATTAGGCCCGGGTGAGCTACTGCAACATTACGGCACTGACGAGCAGAAAGATCACTATCTGCCGCGTCTGGCGCGTGGTCAGGAGATCCCTTGCTTTGCACTGACCAGCCCCGAAGCGGGTTCCGATGCGGGCGCGATTCCGGATACCGGGATTGTTTGCATGGGCGAGTGGCAGGGCCAGCAGGTGCTGGGGATGCGACTGACCTGGAACAAACGCTACATTACGCTCGCACCGATTGCGACCGTGCTTGGTCTGGCGTTTAAACTCTCCGACCCGGAAAAACTGCTGGGTGGCGCAGAAGATTTAGGTATTACCTGTGCGCTGATCCCGACCACCACGCCGGGCGTGGAAATTGGTCGTCGCCACTTCCCGCTGAACGTACCGTTCCAGAACGGACCGACGCGCGGTAAAGATGTCTTCGTACCGATCGATTACATCATCGGCGGACCAAAAATGGCCGGGCAAGGCTGGCGGATGCTAGTGGAGTGCCTCTCGGTAGGACGCGGTATCACCCTGCCTTCCAACTCAACCGGCGGCGTGAAATCGGTAGCGCTGGCAACGGGTGCGTATGCGCACATCCGCCGTCAGTTCAAAATCTCTATTGGTAAGATGGAAGGGATTGAAGAGCCGCTGGCGCGTATTGCCGGAAACGCTTATGTAATGGATGCTGCGGCATCGCTGATTACCTACGGCATTATGCTCGGTGAAAAACCTGCCGTGCTGTCGGCTATCGTTAAGTATCACTGTACCCACCGTGGGCAGCAGTCGATTATTGATGCGATGGATATCACTGGTGGCAAAGGCATTATGCTCGGGCAAAGCAACTTCCTGGCCCGTGCTTACCAGGGCGCACCGATTGCCATCACCGTTGAAGGGGCTAACATTCTGACCCGCAGCATGATGATCTTCGGACAAGGAGCGATTCGTTGCCATCCGTACGTGCTGGAAGAGATGGAAGCGGCGAAGAACAATGACGTAAATGCGTTCGATAAACTGCTGTTCAAACATATCGGTCACGTCGGTAGCAACAAAGTTCGCAGCTTCTGGCTGGGCCTGACGCGCGGTTTAACCAGCAGCACGCCAACCGGCGATGCCACTAAACGCTACTATCAGCACCTGAACCGCCTGAGCGCCAACCTCGCCCTGCTTTCTGATGTCTCGATGGCGGTGCTGGGCGGCAGCCTGAAACGTCGCGAGCGCATCTCGGCACGTCTGGGGGATATTTTAAGCCAGCTTTACCTCGCCTCTGCCGTTCTGAAGCGTTATGACGACGAAGGCCGTAATGAAGCCGACCTGCCGCTGGTGCACTGGGGCGTACAGGATGCGCTGTATCAGGCAGAGCAGGCGATGGACGATTTACTGCAAAACTTCCCGAACCGCGTGGTTGCCGGGCTGCTGAATGTGGTGATCTTCCCGACCGGACGTCATTATCTGGCACCGTCTGACAAGCTGGATCATAAGGTGGCGAAGATTTTACAAGTGCCGAACGCCACCCGTTCACGTATTGGTCGCGGTCAGTACCTGACCCCGAGCGAGCATAACCCGGTTGGTTTACTGGAAGAGGCGCTGGTGGATGTGATTGCCGCCGACCCAATTCATCAGCGGATCTGTAAAGAGCTGGGTAAAAACCTGCCGTTTACCCGTCTGGATGAACTGGCGCATAACGCGCTGGCGAAGGGGCTGATTGATAAAGATGAAGCAGCTATTCTTGTGAAAGCTGAAGAAAGCCGTCTGCGCAGTATTAATGTTGATGACTTTGATCCGGAAGAGCTTGCGACGAAGCCGGTAAAGTTGCCGGAGAAAGTGCGAAAAGTTGAAGCCGCGTAATTGAATAACGGAGCCGAAAGGCTCCGTTTCTTTATCCGCTAATTATTTAAAATTAAAGCCATCCGGATGGTTTTCCAGGCTGCCGGTCAACGCCGCGAACAGCACCGTTTTACCATCAATAGAAAGCGCATCGTTCACATTCAACCAGGTGAGTTTCTCTTGCGACGTTTTCTCATCAATGGTCGAGAACAGCCCCGTCATCTGATTAGATTTCTCGGACCACATCACAGCGATACGTTGCGAGCCACAGTCATGCGGTTTGCACGCGCTCATCACCTGATACGTCTCATCTCCCAACGTTACGGTTTGTGCAGGGGTATAAGTACCGCCTTTCATCACCCAGGCAGGCAGCTTATGCCCTTGCACCATCTGATTAAACGCCGCTTTGGTGGTTTCGCCCTTTGCAAGGCTGCTAATGGTTAAATCATCCTGCGCCATTGCACTGGTGGCGATGACCAGAGCGGCGACTGTCGTTATTGCCTTAAACATCATTCCTCCCGAGCTTATCCTGCCCATGTTATTAACCTCCTAAAGCCTGGCGATAACACGATAATTTGCAAATCAGATATTTCCAATATCAGCATTTGTTATCAATTTATTCTGCGCTAAGGCAACTGCCTGATAAGGTGTTAGAGTTATAAAACCCTTCGCATAAAGGAGTTGTACACCGTGCCTGGTTTGAAGATTACGCTTTTGCAGCAACCACTGGTGTGGATGGATGGCCCTGCCAACCTGCGTCATTTTGATCGTCAACTGGAAGGTATTACCGGACGCGATGTGATCGTTCTACCGGAGATGTTTACCAGCGGCTTTGCCATGGAAGCGGCAGCTGCGTCGCTAGCACAAGATGACGTAGTGAACTGGATGACAGCCAAAGCGCAGCAGTGCAATGCGCTGATTGCAGGCAGTGTTGCATTACAAACGGAGTCTGGTTCGGTTAACCGCTTTTTGCTGGTTGAGCCGGGCGGCACGGTACATTTTTATGATAAGCGTCATCTGTTCCGAATGGCAGATGAGCATCTGCATTATAAAGCGGGCAATGCGCGAGTAATTGTGGAATGGCGCGGCTGGCGTATTTTGCCGCTGGTGTGCTACGACTTACGTTTTCCTGTGTGGTCGCGCAATCTCAACGATTATGACCTCGCCCTGTACGTCGCCAACTGGCCTGCTCCGCGCTCTCTGCACTGGCAGGCATTGCTGACAGCCCGCGCGATTGAGAATCAGGCGTATGTGGCGGGATGCAATCGCGTCGGCAGCGATGGCAACGGCTGCCATTATCGCGGTGACAGCAGAGTGATTAATCCACAGGGCGAGATTATCGCCACCGCCGACGCGCATCAGGCAACGCGCATTGATGCGGAGCTGTCGATGGTGGCGTTGCGGGAATATAGAGAAAAGTTTCCGGCATGGCGGGATGCGGATGAATTCACATTTCGTTAGAGGGTGAATATGGCTACGAGATAAGTTTCGTGGCTATTTTTCTCTGGAACTTAAACGACGAAAGCCCGAATCAGTAATGATTCGGGCTTTCTGAATATTGGCGGAACGGACGGGACTCGAACCCGCGACCCCCTGCGTGACAGGCAGGTATTCTAACCGACTGAACTACCGCTCCGCGTTGTGTTCCGTTGGGAACGAGGCGAATATTACGGATTGCCTCACCCTTCGTCAACGGTTTTTCTCATCTTTTGAATCGTTTGCTGCAAAAATCGCCCAAGTCGCTATTTTTAGCGCCTTTTACAGGTATTTATGCCCGCCAGAGGCAGCTTCCGCCTTTCTTCTGCACCAGATCGAGACGGGCTTCATGTGCCGCAAGCTCTTCATCTGTCGCAAAAACAACGCGTAACTTACTTGCCTGACGCACAATGCGCTGAATTGTTGCTTCACCTTGTTGCTGTTGTGTCTCTCCTTCCATCGCAAAAGCCATCGACGTTTGACCACCGGTCATCGCCAGATAAACTTCCGCAAGGATCTGGGCATCGAGTAATGCCCCGTGCAGCGTTCGTTTACTGTTATCTATTTCGTAGCGGGCACATAACGCATCGAGGCTGTTGCGCTTACCGGGAAACATTTTCCTCGCCACCGCAAGGCTATCGGTGACCTTACAGAAGGTATTGGTCTTCGGAATATCGCGCTTAAGCAACGAAAACTCGTAGTCCATAAAGCCGATATCGAACGCTGCGTTATGGATCACGAGCTCCGCGCCGCGGATATAGTCCATGAACTCATCGGCAACCTCGGCAAACGTGGGCTTATCGAGCAAAAACTCATCGGCAATACCATGTACGCCAAAGGCTTCCGGATCCACCAGCCGATCGGGTTTGAGATAAACATGGAAGTTATTGCCCGTCAGGCGACGGTTCACCACTTCAACGGCACCAATCTCAATGATCTTGTGGCCTTCATAGTGCGCACCAATCTGATTCATACCGGTAGTTTCGGTATCGAGAACGATCTGGCGTGTAATTGCAGTGCTCATAGCGGTCATTTATGTCAGACTTGTCGTTTTACAGTTCGATTCAATTACAGGAAGTCTACCAGAGATGCTTAAACAGGTAGAAATTTTCACCGACGGTTCGTGTCTGGGTAATCCAGGACCGGGGGGATACGGTGCTATTTTACGCTATCGCGGACGCGAGAAAACCTTTAGCGCAGGCTACACCCGCACCACCAACAACCGTATGGAGTTGATGGCCGCTATTGTCGCGCTGGAGGCGTTAAAAGAACATTGCGAAGTTATTTTGAGTACCGACAGCCAGTATGTCCGCCAGGGTATCACCCAGTGGATCCATAACTGGAAAAAACGTGGCTGGAAAACAGCAGACAAAAAACCAGTAAAAAATGTCGATCTCTGGCAACGTCTTGATGCTGCGCTGGGGCAGCATCAAATCAAATGGGAATGGGTTAAAGGCCATGCCGGTCATCCAGAAAACGAACGTTGCGATGAACTGGCTCGTGCCGCAGCGATGAATCCCACACTGGAAGATACGGGCTATCAAGTCGAAGTTTAAGCCTGTGGTTTACGACATTGCCGGGTGGCTCCAACCGCCTGGCGAATTCGTGGCTTGTTTTTACTCTGTTTCATCGGATTTAGCGTTAAAGGAATAGTCCGTTTCCGGGCGACAATAAGTTGTAAGCAACCAAGCGCAGGAATATGCGCATTCAATAGTTTTCCACCGTGTTTGTTCCACGGGAGAACGTGGAAACGGCTGGCGTGTAGCACTTCAAAATTCAACAAAGAGAGCCAGTCCAGTTGCCGCATCAGAGTAAACATCCGGCTATTATAGGGCGAGGTTTTGCGCAATACCGGCACAAGTTTGCGTAATCCCATTAAACTGATGGGGTTGAAGCCACTAATCACCAGCCAGCCATCATCAATCAGTACCCGATCGGCTTCACGCAATAAACGATGCGGATCGGTGCACCACGGCAAGGTATGTGCCAGTAGACAAACATCAACGGATTTATCGGCAAAAGGAAGATGAAGTGGATCCGCCTGCACCTGGACGGGCATTCCTTGCGCAGAAACATTCACTTGATGAGAAACCGCGCACGCTTCGCAATTGATTTCTGCGCTTAAATTGCCAATCTTAAGCAGATGAAAACCATACATTTTAGTGAACCACGGGTTGAGCTGGCGCTCCAGCGCCTTGCGATAAAGCTCTCCCCAGGGCAAATCGCCCCAGCAATCAGGAGCCACGACAGTTTGAGGGACTCTTGCCGGTTTCATCACAACCTTCCGTTTCACACTGAGAGGTAATCTATGAATCTTAACAGTATTCCCGCCTTTGATGACAATTACATCTGGGTTTTGAATGATGAAGCAGGTCGCTGCCTGATTGTCGATCCCGGAGACGCAGAGCCAGTATTAAACGCCATTGCCGCCAATAACTGGCAACCGGAGGCCATATTTCTCACCCACCATCACCACGATCACGTTGGCGGCGTAAAAGAACTGGTGAAAAAGTTTCCGCAAATTGTGGTTTATGGTCCACAAGAGACACAAGATAAGGGAACAACACAGGTAGTCAAAGATGGCGAAACTGCCTTCGTTTTGGGGCATGAATTTAGTGTAATTGCCACGCCGGGTCACACTTTAGGACATATCTGTTACTTCAGTAAACCTTATCTATTTTGCGGCGACACGCTGTTTTCTGGTGGGTGTGGTCGGTTGTTTGAAGGGACAGCATCACAAATGTATCAATCACTTAAAAAGTTAAGTGCGTTACCTGACGATACATTGGTATGTTGTGCTCATGAATATACGTTATCAAATATGAAGTTTGCTTTGAGTATTCTTCCGCACGATTTGTCCATAAATGATTATTATCGTAAAGTTAAGGAGTTACGGGCAAAAAATCAAATAACACTACCCGTAATTCTGAAAAATGAGCGGCAAATTAATGTTTTTTTAAGAACGGAAGATATTGATTTAATTAATGTAATTAATGAAGAAACATTATTGCAACAACCTGAAGAACGTTTTGCTTGGTTAAGGTCAAAGAAAGATAGGTTCTGATAAAACTTTCTTGTCATCGGCTCCGTTCGCCGTTATGATCGGTCGTCTTTTAAGCAACTATTGACACACACATGAAGGCAAAAGCGATATTACTCGCCTCTGTCCTGCTCGTGGGTTGCCAGAGCACCGGCAACGTTCAACAGCACGCACAGAGCCTTTCTGCAGCTGGTCAAGGGGAAGCAGCAAAGTTTACAAGTCAGGCACGATGGATGGACGATGGGACGTCTATCGCGCCAGATGGTGACTTGTGGGCTTTCATTGGCGACGAGCTAAAGATGGGAATTCCGGAAAACGACCGGATTCGCGAACAGAAACAGAAATATTTACGCAATAAGAGCTATCTCCACGATGTAACTTTACGGGCAGAGCCGTATATGTACTGGATAGCCGGGCAAGTTAAAAAACGTAACATGCCTATGGAACTGGTACTACTACCCATAGTGGAGAGCGCTTTTGATCCTCACGCAACGTCTGGCGCCAATGCCGCGGGCATCTGGCAGATCATTCCGAGCACGGGGCGCAATTATGGTTTGAAACAGACCCGCAATTATGACGCGCGTCGCGATGTTGTTGCTTCAACAACTGCCGCGCTGAACATGATGCAGCGTCTGAACAAGATGTTTGACGGCGACTGGCTTCTGACCGTAGCGGCTTATAACAGCGGCGAAGGTCGGGTCATGAAGGCAATTAAAACGAACAAAGCGCGTGGGAAATCCACGGACTTCTGGTCGTTACCGTTGCCGCAGGAAACGAAGCAGTACGTGCCTAAAATGCTGGCATTGAGTGATATTCTCAAAAACAGCAAGCGTTATGGCGTACGTCTGCCAACGACCGATGAAAGCCGTGCTCTGGCGCGTGTGCACCTGAGCAGCCCGGTTGAAATGGCGAAGGTTGCAGATATGGCGGGGATTTCCGTCAGCAAGCTGAAGACATTCAACGCTGGCGTGAAAGGCTCCACGCTGGGCGCAAGTGGTCCGCAGTACGTGATGGTGCCAAAGAAGCATGCAGATCAACTGCGTGAATCTCTGGCTTCAGGCGAAATTGCTGCTGTACAGTCGACGCTGGTTGCCGACAATACGCCGCTTAACAGCCGTGTTTACACCGTACGCTCTGGCGACACGCTTTCAAGTATCGCTTCACGTCTCGGCGTAAGCACCAAAGATTTGCAGCAGTGGAACAAACTGCGCGGATCTAAGCTGAAGCCAGGCCAAAGTTTGACGATTGGTGCAGGCAGTAGCGCACAGCGACTGGCAAACAACAGCGATAGCATTACGTATCGTGTGCGCAAAGGCGATTCGCTTTCAAGCATTGCTAAACGCCACGGCGTGAACATCAAAGATGTAATGCGCTGGAACAGCGATACTGCGAATCTGCAACCAGGCGATAAGCTGACGTTGTTTGTGAAAAACAACAGCATGCCAGACTCCTGACAAACCAGATAATAAAAAAGGCACCGATTCCCCCGGTGCCTTTTTTATTTATGCCGCTTTATGTGCTTCTAACATGATGATATCACTGGTGAAAGAGCCATCATTCTGCAAGGCAAAATACGTTTTCACCTCTGTCGATGCGCTCTGTTGGTAAATGCGAATAGCGTCTACTAACGCTTCTGGCGTACGCATTCTCGCTACCCATGAAGAAAATTCCAGCGGTAACTTATCTGTAATTAAATTATCAACTATCAGATTGGCTTCATTGATTAACTTCAACCACTCACCGCTGGCGTAGTTTCGTACGTGAGAGGTATCGCGTAATGCTTCTACCGTCTGTAACCAGATGTCGCGCACTGGATGACCCGGAGACATTACGTCCATCACAATCAGCCTACCGCCGGGTTCCAATACCCGATTCACTTCACGCAGTGCTGCACCAACATCATGCCAGTGATGGGCAGAATAACGGCTGATAACAATATCAAATGCGTTATCGGCAAATGGCAGACTTTCGGCATAACCCTGGCGGGTGGTGATATTTTTCAGTTGCCGGGCTTCGGCAGCTTGTGCCACGACATCCAGCATTTGGGCAGATAAGTCATACGCCACCACCGCGCTCACGTTCTGCGCAGCGACAAAGCTGGCATGCCCTGCTCCGCAGCCCATATCAAGTACACTTGCATCAGGATAATCAGCCAGACGCACCGCCAGGCGCTGTAAATCTCGCCCGGATGCATGTACGGTACTGGTTAAATACTCACTGGCCTGCGAGCTAAACTGCTTTTCTACGTGGTCATGGTGGGATTGTGTTGTCATTCTGTCCTTTTATTGTTTGATTAAAAAGGGCAGCGCCAAACGTTGGTCTGCCCTGTGGCAGACCTGACATACCTTATTTATCAGGCTTGCCGGGACTGAATTCAACGAGTAGCGGATTGTGATCGGAAGCGCGCGTAACCAGTACAGAAGCTTCGCTGACGTTCAGACCACGGTAGAAAACAAAATCGAGCGGGCGACCAAACGCCCGACGGCGCTGATCATCGGTAAAACGCACCTGGCGCAGCGACATTTCCCGCGCAAAGCGATATAACGCGTTCATCCTTCTACGGCTCCAGGCATTGAAATCTCCCGCCATAATGACCGGGCCGCTGTGGTGAGCTATCTGATCGCCAATAGGAAGTAACTGCTTACTATAGACATCCACGCCCAAACTGAAATTGACGGCGTGTATATTAACCACCATCAACAGGCGGGTGTCAGGCAATGGATAGACCGTCACCAGTGCCGACTTCGCCAGACGCAAAATGGGTTCTCGTTCACGTAACGGGCAGCAATACACTGGATGTGCCGCCGAAAGGGTCATTACGCCAGAAGGATGTTGTGGCAGCACGAAAGCGGGTACCTGATCGGCGGCAAGATAGTTAGCAGTCGCAAACTGTACTAACTCTGGCGTTGTCTGCGCTTCCTGCAATAACACCAGATGTGCATCTTTGCCGTAGTTCTTTAATACCGACAACCATTCAGCGCGTTGCTGTTTGTATATGTTCCACACCAGGATCCGAATACGCTCTTCGGTACTTAACGGTTCTCCAGGTGGTAATGCCTGGCCGATGCTCGCAAAAGACCCCGGCGGTAAGATCCTTTCCGCAGGTTGTCCGGCAACATAGCGCATGGCATAGGTGTTTTTTCGCACTTTTGACTTTGAAACCTCTATTACGTCAACTCTTCCGCACTCGGGAGGGTTCTACTGTTATAGGGATTTTAGCTCACTCTTTCAACGAGCAATTGTATATTGCTATGTAAGCAAGTGCTTACACCGGTCAGAAATTTGCTCATTATTGAGAACATTAAATCGGATGACATATCTCGCATCCTGATGGTTTAATGACAATTAAATTCAAAATATCTCTTCTATTTTGCAACAGGAGCAAAAATGAAAGCCACGTCGGAAGAACTCGCCATTTTTGTTTCAGTCGTCGAAAGCGGCAGCTTTAGCCGGGCAGCGGAACAATTAGGGCAAGCAAACTCAGCGGTAAGCCGGGCGGTGAAAAAGCTGGAGATGAAACTTGGCGTTAGCCTGCTTAATCGGACCACGCGGCAACTTAGCCTGACGGAAGAAGGCGAGCGTTATTTTCGTCGCGTACAGTCAATTTTGCAGGAGATGGCAGCGGCAGAATCAGAAATTATGGAGACGCGTAATACACCGCGTGGACTGTTACGGATCGATGCCGCAACTCCAGTGGTGCTGCACTTTCTGATGCCGTTGATTAAGCCTTTTCGTGAACGCTATCCGGAAGTCACTTTATCGCTAGTCTCCTCCGAAACGATTATTAATTTGATCGAAAGAAAAGTGGATGTCGCGATACGCGCCGGTACGTTAACGGATTCCAGCTTACGTGCCAGGCCGTTATTTAACAGTTATCGAAAAATTATCGCCTCCCCCGATTATATTTCCCGCTACGGGAAGCCAGAAACGATCGACGATTTAAAGCAACATATTTGCCTGGGATTCACTGAACCCGCTTCCCTCAATACCTGGCCGATAGCCTGTAGCGATGGACAATTACATGAGGTGAAGTACGGTTTGTCATCCAATAGTGGGGAAACACTGAAACAGCTTTGCCTGAGTGGCAACGGGATTGCGTGTTTGTCCGACTACATGATCGACAGAGAAATCGCTCGCGGAGAATTGGTGGAGTTAATGGCAGATAAAGTATTGCCAGTGGAAATGCCATTCAGTGCCGTATATTACAGCGACCGTGCGGTAAGTACACGCATCCGGGCTTTTATCGATTTCCTTAGCGAGCATGTAAAAACAGCTCCCGGAGGAGCTGTCAGAGAGGCTTAATCCCATTCAGGAGCCAGACCTTCCGGGCTAACCAGGCGGTCGTTGCAATCCAGTGCGGCGATCGCTTTTTTATCTTCGGCATCAAGCTGTAAATTTTGTGCCTTAAGATTACTTTCCAGGTTTTTACGTTTAGTAGAAGAAGGAATTACGGAGTAACCTTCCCCCATAGCCCACGCCAGAATCACTTGTGCCGGAGTCGCATTGTGTTTAGCTGCGATACGAGCAATAACCTCATCTTTCAGGGCCTTACCATACGCCAGCGTCATATAGGAAGTAATATGGATGCCGTGCTGTTTAGCCCAGGCGACCACTTTACGGTTTTGCAGATAAGGTGAGAGTTCAATCTGGTTAGTAGCGATGTTTTCAGCGCCAACAGCAGCAATCGCCTTTTCCATCAATGGGATCGTGAAGTTGGAAATACCGATCTCACGCGTCAGCCCTTGTTTTTTGGCTTCCAGCAGCGCCTGCATAAACTCTTCAACAGAGACTTCATCGTTTGGTGACGGCCAGTGGATTAGCGTCAGATCAACATAATCGATACGCAATTTTTGCAGGCTCTCTTTCAGACTTGGGGTCAATTTGTCTTTGCTGAGATTTTCAATCCAGATTTTAGTGGTGATGTAGAGTTCATTACGTGGCACGCCACTTTCTGCAATCGCCTGACCTACTGCGGCTTCGTTATCATAGATTTGTGCGGTATCAATTGCGCGATAACCAAGTTCAAGCGCCGTTTTCACAGATGAAATAACAACGTCGTCTTTCAGACGGAAAGTACCTAAACCAAATGCAGGGATAGCCATAATATGCCTCTTTTAATGCTATTTTCGTTAACTGAAGTGATTATGGGCTTTAGAATGTTGCGGAAAAAGGGCGTAAAACGCAGAGGATTTTTGCGATTTAAGCAATAATAGAAATATAGACGAAAAAAAACCTCGAGCGTTAACTCGAGGCTTCTTAATAAGTGGCGGAACGGACGGGACTCGAACCCGCGACCCCCTGCGTGACAGGCAGGTATTCTAACCGACTGAACTACCGCTCCACCGAATTCTTTTACAACCACCGGTTTTATGAC
>NZ_JBJQMC010000023.1:0-83299 GCF_046486085.1 Escherichia sp. WS568 | reverse complement strand
ATTACCGACAAGAAGGGAAAGGGCCTTCCCGAGAGTGGTAAAGGAGAGGCCCTGGAAATACCCCACAGCCCCGAAAAAGAGCCAGTCAGTTGCTTAACTGACTGGCATTACTGCAACGGCAGCGGCCAGCCAACGTTGATCTTTATCCGGATGCGCTTCCGGGCTTTGGCAAATAGCCGCGGTGATTGCCGCAATACCGACGGAATAAACGCCGAAAGGGGAAAAAACCAGTGCCAGCAATCCAGTAAATACAATTAATGGCGAAACAGGAGCCGAATATCCGGCTGCTTTCATTGCTGCGATACCCGGTGCGTTTTGCGATGCCATCGTCACCAGAAAAAGGGGGAGTGCAACGCTCAGGCTGTGAGCAAACGAAAAATCAGGGCTAATATAAGTGGGGAGAACGGGTTTAAAGACAACATCAGTTGTGACAATGTCACCTTGCGCGATAACGATCACGACCCCAATAATCATCGCGGCAATTACCGCATAGCGCGGCGCAACGGCCCTGGTTGCCAGCCATACCAGCAACATACTGCCACACAACGTAAATTGACCATCCAGGCTCGCAAACGCCTGTAAACCAAAGCGTAATAAAATCCCGGCAAGCATTGCCGCCGCAAGCGAGTGCGGAATAATGCGCATCAGATGAGCAAAGAGTCCCGTTATGCCGCAGAGGACTATTAACGCGTTGGTGACAATAAAAACGCCGATGGTTTCGTTAAGTGTTAGTCCCTGCAATCCGGTGACCAACAAAGCCGCGCCAGGCGTTGACCATGCGGTGAGAACAGGTACGCGATACCATAATGTCAGAGCCAGCGTACTGACGCCCATTGCCAGCCCCAGCGCCGTCATCCAGCCAGAGATTTGTGCAGTGGTGGCTCCGGCGACAATCGCTGCTTGCCAGATTATTGCCGCTGAACTGGCGTAGCCAATTAATACCGCCAGAAACCCCGCCAGTAGCGTGGGTGGAGGAATAGAAAACAGACGCATAGTCACCTCGTGCGTTATAGCGTACAGGCACCGTAGCATTTGTCCGTTATAACGCACAAGTGATAAACTTCCGTTTTGCCGGAGGAGTCGCATGGAAAATCTCGCTCGCTTTTTATCCACCACACTTAAACAACTACGCCAGCAGCGCGGCTGGAGTCTTTCGCGACTGGCCGAAGCGACGGGCGTTTCTAAAGCAATGTTAGGGCAGATTGAGCGTAATGAATCCAGCCCGACGGTCGCGACATTATGGAAAATTGCCACCGGGTTGAACGTACCATTTTCAACATTTATTTCTCCGCCGCAGTCCGCTACACCTTCAGTTTATGATCCACAACAGCAGGCGATGGTGATCACTTCGCTGTTTCCTTATGATCCACAACTCTGCTTTGAACACTTCTCGATTCAGATGGCATCTGGTGCAATAAGCGAATCGACGCCCCATGAGAAGGGGGTAATCGAACATGTCGTCGTCATTGATGGACAACTTGATCTGTGCGTTGATGGTGAATGGCAGAGCCTTAATTGTGGGGAAGGCGTTCGATTTGCTGCAGACGTCACGCATATCTATCGTAATGGTGGGGAGCAAACCGTACATTTTCATTCCCTCATCCATTACCCGCGCAGTTAAGCGGGAAAACTATTTCGCAACGTCGCGCTTGTGGCTAAAATAGCAGCCATTTTTCAGCTACTGGATAAGAATGTGACCGTATCTTCTCATCGACTTGAACTGTTAAGCCCGGCACGCGATGCCGCCATTGCCCGCGAAGCTATTTTGCACGGTGCCGATGCTGTTTATATCGGCGGACCTGGTTTTGGTGCCCGTCATAATGCCAGTAATAGCCTGAAAGATATTGCCGAGTTGGTGCCGTTTGCCCATCGTTATGGTGCAAAAATTTTCGTCACGCTTAACACCATTTTGCATGATGATGAGCTGGAACCCGCACAACGGCTGATTACCGACCTCTATCAGACCGGCGTCGATGCGCTGATTGTTCAGGATATGGGGATTCTGGAACTTGATATTCCGCCGATTGAACTGCACGCCAGTACGCAGTGCGACATTCGTACAGTAGAAAAAGCGAAGTTCCTCTCTGATGTTGGCTTCACGCAGATTGTGCTGGCGCGAGAGCTGAATCTTGAGCAGATCCGCGCGATTCACCAGGCCACGGACGCGACCATTGAATTCTTTATTCATGGCGCACTGTGCGTGGCCTATTCGGGTCAGTGCTACATTTCTCATGCGCAAACAGGGCGTAGCGCCAACCGTGGCGATTGCTCGCAGGCGTGCCGTTTGCCATACACATTGAAAGACGATCAGGGGCGGGTGGTTTCCTATGAAAAACATCTGCTGTCGATGAAAGATAACGATCAGACTGCCAACCTCGGCGCGCTGATTGATGCTGGCGTACGCTCCTTCAAGATTGAAGGGCGTTACAAAGATATGAGCTACGTGAAGAATATCACCGCCCATTATCGTCAGATGCTGGATGCCATTATTGAAGAACGTGGCGATCTAGCGCGCGCTTCATCAGGTCGTACTGAACATTTCTTTGTTCCATCGACGGAAAAGACTTTCCACCGTGGTAGCACAGATTATTTTGTGAATGCCCGTAAAGGCGATATTGGCGCGTTCGATTCGCCGAAATTTATCGGCCTGCCGGTGGGTGAAGTATTGAAAGTGGCGAAAGATCATCTCGATGTTGCCGTTTCCGAACCACTGGCAAATGGCGATGGCCTGAACGTGATGATTAAACGTGAAGTCGTCGGTTTTCGTGCCAATACGGTAGAGAAAACCGGAGAAAATCAGTACCGCGTCTGGCCCAATGAAATGCCAGCAGAGTTGCACAAAATTCGCCCGCATCACCCACTAAACCGTAATCTTGATCATGACTGGCAGCAGGCACTGACAAAAACCTCTAGCGAACGTCGGGTGGCGGTAGACATTGAACTGGGCGGCTGGCAGGAACAACTGATTCTGACCCTCACCAGTGAAGAGGGTGTCAGCATCACGCATACGCTGGACGGGCAGTTCGACGAAGCCAATAACGCCGAAAAAGCAATGAACAATCTAAAGGATGGTCTGGCAAAACTGGGGCAAACCATCTATTACGCCCGCGATGTGCAAATTAATTTGCCGGGTGCGCTGTTTGTACCAAACAGTCTGCTAAACCAGTTCCGCCGTGAAGCCGCCGATATGCTTGATGCTGCGCGTCTTGCCAGTTACCAGCGCGGCAGCCGTAAACCGGTTGCTGATCCTGCGCCGGTTTATCCGCAAACGCATCTGAGTTTCCTCGCGAACGTATACAACCAGAAAGCGCGTGAATTTTATCATCGCTATGGTGTGCAACTGATTGACGCGGCGTATGAGGCACATGAAGAGAAGGGCGAAGTCCCGGTGATGATCACCAAGCATTGTCTGCGCTTTGCCTTCAATCTGTGCCCGAAACAGGCGAAAGGCAATATCAAAAGCTGGAAGGCAACGCCAATGCAACTGGTTAACGGTGATGAAGTGTTAACGCTGAAATTTGATTGCCGCCCATGCGAGATGCACGTCATTGGCAAAATCAAAAATCACATACTGAAAATGCCGTTACCGGGAAGCGTAGTGGCATCCGTAAGTCCGGATGATCTGCTGAAAACATTGCCGAAGCGAAAAGGGTAAAACGTCAGTTTTCGGGTTACTCACCACTCATCAAATCTGCATGATATTGCCTGGCGGGTAAGGCGTCATGCCGCATCCGGCAACAAATGACTCAACGCTGTCCCGCTTCTGGTTTGCGCGATTTTTGCCAGTAAAAATGCTCGCGCAAACCTTCCGCCGACTCTTCCGCCACAGCACGCAATTCATCGCTGTCCGCTTCATGACGCAGCTGATGATCCACATTCTTTACCCACATAAATTCATGTCCTTTGTGCCCTGCCATGAGTTGTCCTGAGAACAGTGCACACGTTAATAAGACAACCGATAACGCCTTCGAAAACATCCCGCCACCTTTTTCTAACCTTTTGCCGCTATGATGCCAATCGTTTCTTGAGGTTATTATTCAGTTTTGCAAATTAGCGCAAAGAAATTCTGGAATCTTCCTTCCTGATTTTGCATTGCATTCTGCCGTTGCGGCGATTTAGTGCTATTTTCGAGCAAATTACACACGGAGGTAAACACTAATGTTTACTTTGTTGATATACTCAGCGGCAGGGAGGCGATGTGAAACAAAGCGAGTTCAGACGTTGGCTCGAATCTCAGGGCGTCGATGTAGCGAATGGCAGCAACCATTTAAAACTGAGGTTTCATGGGAGGCGCAGTGTCATGCCGCGTCACCCCTGCGATGAGATTAAAGAACCATTGCGTAAAGCAATCCTGAAACAACTCGGTTTGAGTTAATCGCCAATTAAAAAGGTTAATGACATGCGAGAGACAGTCGAAATTATGCGTTATCCCGTCACTCTTACACCCGCGCCGGAAGGCGGTTATATGGTTTCTTTTGTGGATATCCCTGAAGCGTTGACCCAGGGCGAAACAGTTGCTGAAGCGATGGAAGCGGCAAAAGATGCTTTACTGACCGCATTTGATTTTTATTTTGAAGATAACGAGCTTATCCCGTTACCTTCGCCATTAAACAGTCACGATCACTTTATTGAAGTGCCTTTGAGCGTCGCCTCTAAAGTATTGCTGTTAAATGCTTTTTTACAGTCAGAAATCACTCAGCAAGAGTTAGCCAGGCGAATTGGCAAACCTAAACAGGAGATTACTCGCCTATTTAATTTGCACCATGCGACAAAAATCGACGCCGTCCAGCTCGCGGCTAAGGCGCTTGGCAAAGAGTTATCACTGGTGATGGTTTGATAACAGTTAATGAAAAGTTGTCATTTTTAACAACTGATATAGACTGCCGAATCACCTGCACATAATAACGATTCGATAATGAAAAAATACCAGCAGCTTGCAGAACAATTACGCGAGCAGATTGCGTCGGGTATCTGGCAACCCGGAGATCGTTTGCCTTCGTTGCGTGACCAGGTGGCACTTTCTGGCATGAGCTTTATGACCGTGAGCCATGCCTATCAGTTGCTCGAAAGTCAGGGATATATTATCGCACGACCGCAGTCGGGTTATTACGTTGCGCCACAGGCAATAAAAATGCCGAAAGCGCCAGTCATTCCAGTCACTCGAGATGAAGCAGTCGATATCAACACTTATATTTTTGATATGTTGCAGGCCAGTCGCGATCCGTCGGTCGTTCCGTTTGCCTCGGCCTTTCCCGACCCGCGACTTTTCCCCCTCCAACAACTAAACCGCTCGCTGGCGCAGGTAAGCAAAACCGCCACAGCGATGAGCGTGATTGAAAACTTACCGCCAGGAAACGCAGAACTGCGTCAGGCTATTGCTCGTCGCTATGCCTTACAGGGCATCACTATTTCTCCAGATGAAATTGCCATTACCGCCGGGGCGTTAGAGGCATTAAACCTCAGTTTGCAAGTGGTAACTGAACCGGGCGATTGGGTGATAGTAGAGAATCCTTGTTTCTACGGCGCTTTGCAGGCGCTGGAGCGGTTACGGCTGAAGGCGTTATCGGTGGCGACGGACGTTAAAGAAGGGATCGATCTTCAGGCGCTGGAACTGGCGTTGCAGGAGTATCCGGTGAAAGCGTGCTGGCTGATGACTAATAGCCAGAATCCACTCGGATTTACCTTAACACCGCAAAAAAAAGCACAACTGGTGGCGTTGCTCAATCAGTACAACGTAACGCTGATTGAAGATGACGTTTACAGCGAACTTTATTTTGGACGGGAAAAACCGCTGCCTGCGAAAGCGTGGGATCACCACGATGGTGTTTTGCATTGCTCTTCGTTTTCGAAATGTCTGGTGCCTGGTTTTCGTATTGGTTGGGTCGCCGCCGGAAAACATGCACGTAAAATTCAACGCTTGCAGTTGATGAGTACGCTTTCCACCAGCTCACCGATGCAGCTTGCGCTGGTGGATTACCTTTCTACTCGCCGATACGATGCTCATCTTCGTCGTCTGCGTCGCCAGCTTGCGGAACGTAAACAACGCGCCTGGCAGGCTTTGCTGCGTTATCTGCCTGCGGAAGTCAAAATTCATCACAATGACAGCGGTTATTTTCTCTGGCTGGAGCTCCCCGAGCCGTTAGATGCAGGAGAATTAAGCCTGGTGGCACTGACGCATCATATCAGTATTGCGCCGGGTAAAATGTTTTCTACCGGTGAAAACTGGTCACGTTTTTTTCGTTTTAATACCGCGTGGCAGTGGGGAGAACGTGAAGAACAGGCGGTAAAACAATTAGGCAAACTTATTCAAGAACGGCTGTAATAGCGTTTAATTTAATTCCTCTCAGGATGGGTAATATGAATTTCGAATAGCAGTCATATTTCCTAACTCCTTGTCTATACTCCAGAATATAACCTTACAGAGGGCATAATGCGCGGTAGCTCACAACCTGATTAAATTTTCTCAGGGGCGAAGGTGTGCCTGCTAGCCGCCGTCTATGGTTAAACAAGGAGATATTTTTACGGCACGGCGGCTGAACAATTAATTACGACAGGAGTAAGACCTTATGAGCAAGATTTTTGCCCGCAGCAGCCTGTGTGCGCTCACCATGACAATAATGACCGCTCACGCCGCCGAACCGCCTACCAATTTAGATAAACCGGAAGGGCGACTGGATATTATCGCCTGGCCGGGATACATCGAACGCGGACAAACTGATAATCAATACGACTGGGTAACGCAATTCGAAAAAGAGACAGGCTGCGCGGTGAATGTGAAAACCGCCGCGACTTCCGATGAAATGGTCAGTCTGATGACCAAAGGGGGTTACGATCTGGTTACGGCATCCGGCGATGCCTCGCTGCGCCTGATTATGGGCAAACGCGTGCAGCCGATTAATACCGCATTGATTCCCAACTGGAAAGCGCTCGATCCGCGCGTGGTTAAAGGCGACTGGTTTAACGTTGGCGGCAAAGTTTACGGCACACCTTACCAATGGGGGCCGAACCTGCTGATGTACAACACTAAAACCTTCCCGACGCCGCCGAATAGCTGGCAAGTGGTTTTTGTTGAGCAGAATCTGCCGGACGGCAAGAGCAATAAAGGCCGCGTTCAGGCTTATGATGGCCCTATCTACATTGCGGACGCTGCGTTGTTCGTTAAAGCCACTCAGCCGCAGTTGGGCATCAGCGATCCGTATCAACTCACCGAAGAACAGTACCAGGCGGTGCTGAAAGTGCTGCGCGATCAACATAGTTTGATCCATCGCTACTGGCATGACACTACCGTGCAAATGAGCGATTTCAAAAACGAGGGTGTAGTTGCTTCCAGTGCATGGCCCTATCAGGCCAACGCCCTGAAAGCCGAAGGCCAGCCTGTCGCTACCGTTTTCCCGAAAGAGGGCGTTACCGGTTGGGCTGACACCACCATGCTACATAGCGAAGCGAAACATCCGGTTTGCGCCTACAAATGGATGAACTGGTCATTAACCCCAAAAGTGCAGGGCGATGTGGCGGCCTGGTTTGGCTCGCTACCAGTAGTGCCGCAAGGGTGTAAAGCCAGTCCGTTATTAGGCGAGAAAGGTTGTGAAACAAACGGTTTTAACTATTTCGATAAAATCGCCTTCTGGAAAACGCCTATAGCAGAAGGGGGCAAGTTTGTTCCCTACAGTCGCTGGACGCAGGATTACATTGCCATTATGGGTGGTCGCTAACTTCGCTGGGGTGTTTTATGACGTACGCAGTGGAGTTTGACAACGTCTCACGGTTGTACGGTGACGTGCGCGCAGTAGATGGCGTCAGTATTGCGATAAAAGATGGTGAGTTCTTCTCTATGCTGGGGCCGTCCGGTTCCGGCAAAACCACCTGCCTGCGCCTGATTGCTGGATTCGAACAACTTTCCGGCGGGGCTATCTCTATCTTTGGTAAACCCGCCAGCAATCTGCCACCGTGGGAGCGGGACGTGAATACTGTCTTCCAGGACTACGCGCTATTTCCGCATATGTCGATTCTTGACAACGTCGCCTACGGGCTGATGGTCAAAGGCGTGGATAAAAAACAGCGGCATGCGATGGCGCAAGAGGCGCTGGAGAAAGTGGCGCTGGGTTTTGTTCAGCAACGTAAACCGTCACAACTTTCTGGTGGTCAGCGCCAGCGGGTTGCTATCGCCAGAGCACTGGTGAATGAACCGCGCGTATTGCTGTTGGATGAACCGCTCGGCGCACTGGATCTCAAATTGCGTGAGCAGATGCAGCTGGAACTGAAAAAACTGCAACAGTCTCTCGGTATCACTTTTATCTTCGTTACCCACGATCAGGGCGAAGCGTTATCGATGTCCGATCGTGTGGCGGTTTTCAATAATGGACGCATTGAGCAGGTCGATTCCCCGCGCGATCTCTATATGCGCCCGCGCACGCCGTTTGTTGCCGGGTTCGTTGGTACATCGAATGTTTTTGATGGACTGATGGCAGAGAAACTTTGTGGCATGACGGGAAGCTTCGCCCTGCGACCGGAACATATCCGCCTCAACACCCCTGGTGAACTGCAGGCCAATGGCACGATCCAGGCGGTGCAATATCAGGGCGCGGCAACTCGTTTTGAACTGAAATTGAACGGCGGTGAAAAACTGCTTGTGAGTCAGGCCAATATGACAGGCGAAGAACTGCCTGCCACGCTCACGCCCGGACAACAGGTGATGGTTTCCTGGTCGCGTGATGTGATGGTGCCGCTGGTTGAGGAGAGGTGAATGGCGATGAATGTATTGCAATCACCTTCACGTCCAGGTCTGGGTAAGGTGTCCTGTTTCTTCTGGCGTAATCCGGGGCTGGGGCTGTTTTTACTGCTGCTTGGCCCGCTAATGTGGTTTGGCATTGTCTATTTCGGCTCGCTGCTGACGCTGTTATGGCAGGGCTTTTATACCTTTGACGATTTCACCATGTCGGTAACGCCGGAACTGACGCTGGCGAATATCCGTGCGCTGTTTAATCCGGCGAATTACGACATCATTCTCCGCACGCTGACTATGGCTGTGGCAGTCACTATCGCCAGCGCCATTCTGGCTTTTCCAATGGCGTGGTATATGGCGCGCTATACCAGCGGGAAAATGAAAGCGTTTTTTTATATTGCGGTAATGTTGCCGATGTGGGCGAGCTACATTGTTAAAGCCTATGCCTGGACGTTATTGCTGGCAAAAGATGGCGTGGCTCAGTGGTTTTTACAACATCTTGGGCTGGAACCACTGCTGACTGCGTTCCTTACATTACCTGCGGTGGGCGGCAATACGCTGTCAACTTCCGGGCTGGGGCGCTTTCTGGTGTTTCTCTATATCTGGCTGCCGTTCATGATCCTCCCGGTGCAGGCGGCGCTTGAGCGTTTGCCGCCGTCATTGTTGCAGGCGTCAGCTGATCTCGGCGCACGTCCACGACAAACCTTTCGCTATGTGGTGCTGCCGCTGGCGATCCCGGGTATTGCCGCTGGCTCTATCTTTACCTTCTCACTCACACTGGGCGATTTTATCGTCCCGCAGCTGGTTGGCCCGCCAGGATATTTTATCGGCAATATGGTTTATTCCCAGCAGGGGGCGATTGGCAATATGCCGATGGCGGCGGCATTCACCCTGGTGCCGATTGTTCTCATCGCACTGTACCTGGCGTTCGTGAAACGTCTGGGAGCGTTCGATGCACTCTGAACGCGCACCGTTTTTCCTTAAACTGGCGGCCTGGGGCGGCGTGGTTTTCCTACATTTTCCCATCCTGATTATCGCCGCTTATGCGTTTAACACTGAAGATGCGGCGTTTAGTTTTCCACCGCAAGGCCTGACGTTGCGCTGGTTTAGCGTGGCAGCACAGCGTAGTGACATTCTTGATGCCGTGACACTGTCACTTAAGGTGGCGACGCTGGCGACATTAATCGCGCTGGTGTTAGGGACGCTGGCTGCTGCCGCACTATGGCGACGAGACTTTTTCGGTAAAAACGCCATTTCGTTGTTACTGCTGCTGCCCATTGCGCTGCCGGGCATTGTCACTGGTCTGGCGCTATTAACCGCTTTTAAAACCATCAATCTGGATCCGGGATTTTTCACCATCGTGGTCGGTCATGCGACTTTTTGCGTAGTGGTGGTGTTTAACAATGTCATCGCCCGTTTTCGCCGCACCTCGTGGAGTCTGGTTGAGGCGTCAATGGATCTTGGGGCTAATGGGTGGCAAACCTTCCGCTACGTAGTGTTGCCGAATCTCAGTTCGGCGCTACTGGCAGGAGGAATGCTGGCATTTGCCTTGTCGTTCGATGAAATCATCGTGACGACCTTTACGGCAGGTCATGAACGAACGTTACCGTTGTGGTTGCTCAATCAGCTTGGGCGACCGCGTGATGTACCGGTAACCAACGTGGTGGCACTGCTGGTTATGTTGGTAACAACCTTGCCGATCCTGGGGGCCTGGTGGCTAACCCGCGAAGGCGACAATGGTCAATAACCACTGATACAGGAATATGCTATGCAACATAAGTTACTGATTAACGGAGAACTGGTTAGCGGCGAAGGGGAAAAACAGCCTGTCTATAATCCGGCAACGGGGGACGTTTTACTGGAGATTGCCGAGGCATCCGCAGAACAGGTGGATGCTGCTGTTCGCGCGGCAGATGCAGCATTTGCCGAATGGGGGCAAACCACGCCAAAAGCGCGTGCGGAATGCCTGCTGAAACTGGCGGATGTTATCGAAGAAAATGGTCAGGTTTTTGCCGAACTGGAATCCCGTAATTGTGGCAAACCGCTGCATAGTGCGTTCAATGATGAAATTCCGGCGATTGTCGATGTTTTTCGCTTTTTCGCGGGTGCGGCGCGCTGTCTGAATGGTCTGGCGGCAGGTGAATATCTTGAAGGTCATACTTCGATGATCCGTCGCGATCCGTTGGGGGTTGTGGCTTCTATCGCACCGTGGAATTATCCGCTGATGATGGCAGCGTGGAAACTGGCTCCGGCGCTGGCGGCAGGGAACTGCGTAGTGCTTAAACCATCAGAAATTACCCCGCTGACCGCGTTGAAGTTGGCTGAGCTGGCGAAAGATATCTTCCCGGCAGGCGTGATTAACGTACTGTTTGGCAGAGGCAAAACGGTGGGCGATCCGCTGACCGGACATCCCAAAGTGCGGATGGTGTCGTTGACGGGCTCTATCGCCACCGGCGAGCACATCATCAGCCATACCGCGCCGTCCATTAAGCGTACTCAT
The DNA here is from genome assembly GCF_046486085.1 of Escherichia sp. WS568. Classification (NCBI taxonomy): domain Bacteria; kingdom Pseudomonadati; phylum Pseudomonadota; class Gammaproteobacteria; order Enterobacterales; family Enterobacteriaceae; genus Escherichia; species Escherichia sp. WS568. Next base: position 72,077 of record NZ_JBJQMC010000023.1, on the reverse strand, counting down.
ATGGAACTTGGTGGTAAAGCGCCAGTGATTGTTTTTGATGATGCGGATATTGAAGCAGTGGTCGAAGGTGTACGTACTTTTGGCTATTACAATGCTGGACAGGATTGTACTGCGGCTTGTCGGATCTACGCGCAAAAAGGCATTTACGATACGCTGGTGGAAAAACTCGGTGCTGCGGTGGCAACGTTAAAATCTGGTGCACCGGATGACGACTCTACGGAGCTTGGACCTTTAAGCTCGCTGGCGCATCTCGAACGCGTCAGCAAGGCGGTAGAAGAGGCGAAAGCGACAGGGCACATCAAAGTGATCACTGGCGGTGAAAAGCGCAAGGGTAATGGCTATTACTATGCGCCGACGCTGCTGGCTGGCGCATTACAGGACGATGCCATCGTGCAAAAAGAGGTATTTGGTCCGGTAGTGAGTGTTACGCTCTTCGACAACGAAGAACAGGTGGTGAACTGGGCAAATGACAGCCAGTACGGACTTGCATCCTCGGTATGGACGAAAGATGTGGGCAGGGCGCATCGCGTCAGCGCGCGGCTGCAATATGGTTGTACCTGGGTCAATACCCATTTCATGCTGGTAAGTGAAATGCCGCACGGTGGGCAGAAACTTTCTGGTTACGGCAAGGATATGTCACTTTATGGGCTGGAGGATTACACCGTCGTCCGCCACGTCATGGTTAAACATTAAGGATAATATTGCAGATCGTAATAGTATGAGATGATCTTGCGTACTGTCAGAGCACTGATTTCTCTGACAGTACGTGCTGCGTGCAAAATCACTACATCAAATAAACCAGCCAAATCTCATAGAGATAAGAGTAAATAAACCAACAGCAGCAAAGACATTTATCAGTACTACAGTTCTACTGGAAACATTCATTTTTGCCACCTTTTATCATTGCCCCTATGTGTATAGTACGGGTTCAGAAAATCCGCAATAATACTCATTCTGAAGATGGATAAGGGCAAGTTGCTGTTAGATGATTTTTTCTCAAACGGGTGAAAAAACTTGATGCACGTCAAAAAATGACGCATATTTGCGCGCGTTTTATTCATCTGGCTGGACGCCCGTACATGTCTCTCTATCAACACATGCTTGTTTTTTATGCGGTTATGGCAGCAATCGCATTTCTTATCACCTGGTTTCTTTCTCACGATAAGAAACGCATCCGTTTCTTAAGCGCCTTTCTGGTGGGGGCAACATGGCCGATGAGTTTCCCGGTGGCGCTGTTGTTTTCACTGTTTTAAATCTTACTCACTGGCTTGACGGCACCACGCAGACTTATATCATTTGGATGAATCGATAAATTTCACAAGTGGCTAAGGAGAAAGTATGTCGCATCTGGATGAAGTCATCGCGCGCGTGGATGCCGCGATTGAAGAGAGCGTCATTGCCCATATGAACGAATTATTAATCGCCCTGAGCGATGACGCGGAGTTAAGTCGGGAAGATCGCTACACCCAGCAGCAGCGTTTGCGCACAGCGATCGCCCATCACGGTCGCAAGCATAAAGAAGATATGGAAGCGCGCCATGAACAGTTAACCAAAGGCGGCACCATCCTGTGATTAAAATGAGCGTCTGGCTACCAACCAGGCGCCAACCACAAGTAAAATTGCGCCACAAATTGGGCCGAACAACGCCCGTAGTGGTACGCCATGACTGCGGAAGATATCCAGAACCAGACCGCCAATCAGCTGGCTGGCGACCAGTACTGCAATAGTTGTCGCCGCTCCCACATTCTGATATCCGCTGATACTGGCGAAGACAAAAAACGATCCCAGCAAGCCAGGTATAAGTGTCCACCAGCGCACGCTGGACACCAGTTCGCCAAACCCCGCCATACCTTGTTTAAACCATAAAATAGAAACAAAGAGCACAATCCCCACCAGTGAGTTCAGCAACATGGCGATGAGAATGGTAGAGGAGGTCTGGGTGATGCGCACCATCAGCGTGTTTTGCACCACCAGACCAATTCCGGCGGCAATCAAAAAGGCAAGGGTGAGCGACTGATTCATCCAATCGCGTCCGGTTCACTGCGTTCGTCGAGTTGCAACTGCATAAATGTCAGATCCAGCCAGCGCCCAAATTTAGTGCCCACCTGCGGCATTTGCGCGGTGACGACAAATCCCAGCGACTGGTGCAGATGCAAAGACGCCTGATTTTGCGATTCGATCCCGGCGACCATGACATGCTTCCCGCAATCCCTCGCTTCATCAATCAATCGGCTTAACAATTTACGCCCAAGACCTTTGCCCTGATGATCGGGATGGACATAAATCGAATGTTCCACGGTATGGCGAAAACCATCGAAACTACGCCAGTCGCCAAACGAGGCATATCCCGTCACTACGCCATCTTGTTCACTCACCAGCACCGGATAACCAGCTAAAGTCCGCGCTTCAAACCAGGCAATGCGATTATCTGCATCCACCGTTTGGTCATTCCAGATAGCCGCCGTATACAACACGGCGTGGTTATAAATTTCCGCAATGGCAGCACAGTCGGCTTTGCGGGCAAAACGGATGGACATGTCTGGCCTCGATAAAATAATGATGATGATGTTATCAATACTATCGAAAACAGCCCGAAGCAACGGATTCCTCGATGAAATTATTGCGTGTTGCAGAGGGGATGTGACGGCTGCAAACAAAACCAATCCCGTGAGCCTGCTACTATTGATGGATTCATGCCAAAAGCACAGGAGAGCACTATGGGGCAACAAAAGCAGCGTAACCGCCGTTGGGTTCTGGCCTCGCGTCCGCATGGCGCGCCGGTTCCGGAGAATTTCCGTCTTGAAGAAGATGATGTCGCCACACCGGGTGAAGGTCAGGTGTTACTGCGCACAGTTTATTTGTCACTGGACCCGTATATGCGTGGACGTATGAGCGATGAGCCATCTTATTCACCGCCGGTTGATATTGGCGGCGTGATGGTCGGCGGTACGGTGAGCCGTGTCGTGGAGTCGAATCATCCTGATTATCAGCCTGGCGACTGGGTGCTGGGCTACAGTGGATGGCAGGACTATGACATATCCAGTGGTGATGATCTGGTGAAACTTGGCGATCATCCGCAAAATCCATCGTGGTCGCTGGGTGTGCTGGGGATGCCAGGCTTTACCGCTTATATGGGGCTGCTGGATATCGGTCAGCCTAAAGAGGGCGAAACGCTGGTGGTAGCTGCGGCGACAGGACCAGTGGGGGCGACGGTGGGGCAAATCGGCAAACTTAAAGGTTGCAGGGTGGTGGGGGTTGCCGGTGGCGCGGAAAAATGCCGCCATGCCACCGAAGTGCTGGGTTTTGATGTTTGCCTTGACCATCACGCGGATGATTTTGCCGAACAACTGGCGAAAGCGTGCCCAAAAGGTATTGATATCTATTATGAAAACGTTGGTGGTAAGGTATTTGATGCGGTGCTACCGTTACTCAATACATCTGCGCGCATTCCCGTCTGCGGCTTAGTGAGCAGCTATAACGCTACAGAGCTACCACCCGGTCCGGATCGTTTACCCCTGTTGATGGCTACGGTGCTGAAAAAACGCATTCGATTACAAGGGTTTATTATTGGTCAGGATTATGGTCACCGTATCCATGAGTTTCAGCAGGAGATGGGACAATGGGTGAAAGAGGGGAAAATTCACTATCGTGAACAAATTACCAACGGTTTGGAGAACGCCCCACAGACGTTTATTGGCCTGCTGAACGGCAAAAACTTCGGTAAAGTTGTTATTCGCGTCGCGGATGATGATTAAAGATACGACGGCGGCATAAAGCCGCCATAAAAATCCAGGCAAAAATCTTTTTTCCAGCTTTAATTAACTTACCACTTCTCTGTTCTGTAGCTAATAACAATAAAGGTGAGTGGATAATGATTATTCAGCTTCATACGCCAGGTAAACGACTTCTGCTGTGCTGGCAGAGTTGGAACGAAAACACCTGAAGGAAATAACATGCCTGGAACGGAAAAAATACCGCATATCAGTTTAACTATGCAGGTTGAGAACGACCTGAAACATCAGCTTAGTATTGGCGCACTAAAACCTGGCGCACGCCTGATTACTAAAAATCTGGCGGAGCAATTAGGTATGAGTATTACACCCGTGCGTGAAGCATTATTACGTCTGGTTTCGGTGAATGCGCTTTCTGTCGCACCAGCGCAAGCATTTACAGTTCCGGAAGTGGGGAAATGTCAATTAGACGAAATCAATCGGATCCGCTACGAACTGGAATTAATGGCAGTTGCTCTGGCTGTTGAAAACCTCACCCCGCAAGACCTGGCGGAATTCCATGATTTACTCGAGAAATTACAGCAGGCGCAAGAAAAGGGCGACATGGAACAAATCATTAATGCGAACAGACTATTTCGCTTAGCGATTTATCATCGCTCAAATATGCCCATCCTGTGTGAAATGATTGAGCAACTGTGGGTCAGGATGGGACCTGGTTTACATTATCTCTATGAAACGATTAATCCAGCGGAATTACGGGAGCGTATAGAAAACTATCATCTATTACTCGCCGCGTTAAAAGCAAAAGACAAAGAGGGATGCAGACATTGTCTTGCTGAAATTATGCAACAAAATATTGCTATTTTATATCAGCAATACAATCGTTAAAGTAAATGCCCGGCAAATACCGGGCATCAAGGTAATTACTCAAATCGCCACGCAATATTCATGCCGACACCATAATTTCGCCCGGGCGCAGGTTCGTAATATCGACCGTTTGACTCATTGACAATGACAGAACCAACGTATCCTTTATCGAATAAATTATCGACACGACCAAATAAATCCACAGTCAAATTGTGGTAATTGTATTTATACCCGGTGAATAAGCCGACGAGAGTATAAGACGGCGCTTTGGCCGTATTTTCATCATCTGCCATAATATCGCCCATATATCGCGCTTCCGTGCCTGCATACCAGCCTTCTTCCGGTACATAACCTATCGATGCAAAGCCCATATTACGGGCGATCCCTGGCATCCGGTTACCGTTACAATCCTGTTCATTGCACACATTGCTGCGATAGGTCGCATCAAGCCAGGTCCAGGACGCTTTTACGCGAAAATCTCCCGCGAAACGTTGATCCCATGCCAGTTCAGCGCCTTGACGACGGGTCTTTCCGGCATTTTTATATGTGGTACGCCCACCGCTACTGCTATCGACAACAATTTCATCATCGGTGTCGGTCTGGAACAATGCGAGACTCAGCAGCCCATCACCAATACGCGTTTTACTGCCGATCTCAATTGTATCGTTGGTAGATGGTTTTAAACCAAAGTTCATACCGCTTTGCCCATCAGCGCGATAAGACAGTTCATTAATCGTCGGCGTTTCAAAACCACGCCCGGCTGCCAGATAGATATTCCAGGCATCGTTCATTGCATATTTTAACGAACCGGCAGGTAGCCATTTGTGATAACTGGCATCACCGCTGTCATCGCCGTTACCCGGAGTAACGTAATGGTCGTTGGAATCAAACCATACGGAGCTGTAGCGCACGCCAGCATCCAGCGACAGTTTTTCGCTCAGCTGCCACTGTGTCTGTAAATAGGGATCGACATTCCACATCAGATTGCGTTCGTCGCGACGTAACTCACCTTTTTGCCCGTATTCCGGCACGCCGCTATTCAGGCGGAAGTTATTGTAGCCCTTGCGGTTTTCACTCATGTTTTCGTAGTTCAGGCCAGTAGTGAACGTGACCGGAACACCCAGCTCGCCATGGTGTGTCCAGCGGCTGTCTATCCCCTGATAATGGCGTTGCAGAGTAATCACGCCGCCCGCATGCGACGGATTAAGTTGAGGGGCCATCGGGATTGACTGGTACTGGGTCGTTTCTCGCTCTCCGGCATACATCATTACACTCATATCATCTTGCGCGCTCAGGCTACGTTCATAGCGCAACCCAGCCTGAGTTTGCTTGATGGTTTTTCGCGTGTCGTACTGTTCAGCGCGTGGCGCTTGTTGCGGATTCGCCTTCCATTCTGCTTCGGTTAGCCCACCTGGGTCATCTGCTTTGATATCCACACTATTGAAAATCAGGCTTAATTTGCTGGCTTCATCAATGCGAACGCCCAGTTTGGCATTGGCTAAATTTTTCTGTGCGCCACTATGGTCACGATAGCCGTGGGTCGTAAAACGCGTGGTTGAGACGGTGTAATCGACATCGCCAGGCTGTGTGCCGTCGCCCGTTGCGCCTGTTGCTTTCAGCCCATAGCGCCAGCTGCCAAAACTGCCGTAGTAACTACTGGCTTCAATGGTTGGTGGCTGTTGTCCGGTCTGGGTGATGACATTCATTACACCGCCAGACGCGTTGCCATACAGAGCAGAGAAGGGGCCACGCAGCACTTCCACATTTTGCACACTGCTTAAATCGATGTTGGATGTTTGCCCTTGCCCGTCGGGCATGGTGGCGGGAATACCGTCCACATACAGGCGAATACCGCGAATTCCGTAAGTGGAGCGGGAGCCAAATCCGCGAATCGACAGCTGTAAATCTTGCGCATAGTTCTGCCGGTTTTGTACCTGCAAACCAGGCACGCCAGTCAGTGATTCAGACAAGTTAATGCGCGGTGTTGCCAGGCGCATCTCCTCGCCATCCACCACGCTTACTGCTGCTGGCGTATCCAGTTCTGAAACCACCTGCGGCGCGGCACTGACAATCATGGTCTGTTCATCAGCGGCAAAAACAACGGGGGAAAGGACAAGCAGTGCGGGCAAAACGGTCTGTCGGACGGAAAAAATCTTCATGAAAAAAGCCAGGTTAAGAATGGGAAAACGCCGTCATGGTAATAAAATTGTAAATTTATGGAAAACGAAACGGCACGATACGTTAAGTAATTGAGAGAATTGTAGTCGTAACGGCAAGAAATGCTCCACATTTGAGAAAATAATGATTACCATTCCCATTTATAACAAGAGCGTAACGATGATTACGCTTAGCGAAGCATTGTGAAGCAGCAAAAATATCGGTTCATCAAAGGGAGTCGTCATGCATTTACGTCATCTGTTTTCATCGCGCCTGCGTGGTTCATTACTGTTAGGTTCATTGCTTGTTGCTTCATCATTCAGTACGCAGGCCGCAGAAGAAATGCTGCGTAAAGCGGTAGGTAAAGGTGCCTACGAAATGGCTTATAGCCAGCAAGAAAACGCGCTGTGGCTCGCCACTTCGCAAAGCCGCAAACTGGATAAAGGCGGCGTGGTTTATCGTCTTGATCCGGTTACTCTGGAAGTGACGCAGGCGATCCATAACGATCTCAAGCCGTTTGGTGCCACCATCAATAACACGACTCAGACGTTGTGGTTTGGTAACACTGTAAACAGCGCGGTCACGGCGATAGATGCCAAAACGGGCGAAGTGAAAGGACGTCTGGTGCTTGATGAGCGTAAACGTACCGAAGAAGTGCGTCCGTTGCAGCCGCGTGAGCTGGTAGCTGATGATGCCACGAACACCGTTTACATCAGTGGTATTGGTAAAGAGAGCGTGATTTGGGTCGTTGATGGCGAGAATATCAAACTGAAAACCGCCATCCAGAACACCGGTAAAATGAGTACCGGTTTAGCGCTGGATAGCAAAGGCAAACGTCTTTACACCACTAACGCTGACGGCGAATTGATTACCATCGACACCGCCGACAATAAAATCCTCAGCCGTAAAAAGCTGCTGGATGACGACAAAGAGCACTTCTTTATCAACATCAGCCTTGATACCACCAATCAGCGTGCATTTATCACCGATTCTAAAGCGGCAGAAGTGTTAGTGGTTGATACCCGTAATGGCAATATTCTTGCGAAGGTTGCGGCACCGGAATCACTGGCTGTGCTGTTTAACCCAGCGCGTAATGAAGCCTACGTGACGCATCGTCAGGCAGGTAAAGTCAGTGTGATTGACGCGAAAAGCTATAAAGTGGTGAAAACGTTCGATACGCCGACTCATCCGAACAGCCTGGCGCTGTCTGCAGATGGCAAAACGCTGTATGTCAGTGTGAAACAAAAATCCACTAAACAGCAGGAAGCTACCCAGCCGGACGATGTGATTCGTATTGCGCTGTAATAGATATGGCGAGGGTGAAAACGGAGAGACTTGCCTGACTTTTATCACGCCGTATCCGGCACCTTCGTCAGTAATTTGAATTTGCCCGGCACGTAGCCGGGCAATTTTGCAATTAACTCGCCGTTTCAGGCTTAAACACAATTTCCTGTTGTTCTTCATCTTCCTCGACGACTGGCGCAGTGCTGTGAATTTCAGCAACGCGTTTGCGCACACCAAACCAGCCTATAACCAGCAGAATACCGATAATCGGTAGCGCCGCGATAGTATAAGTCCCGTTCGGGTAATCGAACGCCATCAGCACCAGAACACTCAGTAAAAACAGTAATGTCAGCCAGGAAGTGAAGGGCGCGCCAGGCAGTTTAAAACTGACATCCGCTGCTTTGCCTTCTTTAATCGCTTTACGCAGGCGCATCTGGCACACGATGATAAACGCCCATGAAGCGATGATTCCCAGCGACGCGAAGTTCAACACAATCTCAAATACGCGCGACGGCACCAGATAGTTGAGGAATACGCCGACGACATACACAACCAGTGTCGCCAGAATCCCGGCATACGGCACATGCTGACGACTCATTTTCGCCATAAAACTCGGTGCGGAACCGCCCATCGCCATTGAGCGCAGAATGCGTCCGGTGCAGTACAGACCTGAATTCAGGCTGGAGAGGGCAGCGGTCAGCACCACAATGTTCATAATGCTGCCGATATATGGCACACCCAGTTTAGAGAAAAACGTCACGAACGGACTTTGCCCCGCCTGATACGCGCTCCACGGCAATAGCATAACCAGCAACACCACGGAGCCGACGTAAAACAGGCCAATACGCCAAATCACACTGTTAATCGCTTTAGGCACCATGGTCTGCGGATCTTTACATTCTCCGGCCGCTGTACCCACCATTTCAATAGAGGCAAAAGCAAACACTACGCCCTGAATCAACACCAGCGCAGGCAGCAAACCGTGGGGGAAGAAGCCGCCATTATCGGTAATTAAATGAAAGCCAGTGGTGTTGCCATCCAGCGGCTGACCGCTACCGAGGAACACTGTACCCACGACCAAAAAGGTCACGATGGCGAGCACTTTAATAAGCGCAAACCAGAACTCCATCTCCGCAAACCATTTCACACCAATCATATTCATGGTGCCAACGATGGTCAGCGCAGCGAGCGCAAAGACCCACTGCGGCACGCCGCCAAACGCACCCCAGTAATGCATATACAGAGCGACGGCGGTGATATCGACAATCCCTGTCATCGCCCAGTTGATGAAGTACATCCAGCCTGCAACGTAAGCGGCTTTCTCTCCTAAAAACTCACGGGCATAAGAGACAAAACTGCCACTGGAAGGGCGGTGTAGCACCAGCTCACCCAATGCACGCAGAATAAAAAATGAAAACAGGCCGCAGATTAAATAGACCAGTGCCAGTGCTGGCCCCGCCATTTGCAGTCGGGCTCCTGCACCTAAAAACAAGCCGGTGCCAATCGCGCCGCCAATGGCGATCATCTGAACCTGGCGATTGCCCATCGCTTTGTGATACCCCTCTTCGTGGGCATTAAGCCAGCGGCGTTTCGCGGCGTGCTGATCTGAAGTGTCGGTGTCGTGTTTACTCATTGCTCTCCCTGATTGCTTTAATGAAAAAGTCATATAAGTTGCCATGAACAATGTTTATTCATCCTGGCGATGATAGTTATCACCATTATTCTTTATGGGTATAAAACTATCGGCGCAGCATCCTACCCGTTATCGATAAACGATGCAAAACATCCCCTTACAATCCTGAAGGGGAATAATACAACTGACGAAAAAATGACAAATCCTTTTGCTGGTTAACCTGTGTACTGTCCTACACTTAATCTTTAAAAGATTGTGAGGGGCATATGATTAAGGTGTATGGCGTACCCGGCTGGGGCTCTACAATCAGTGAGCTGATGCTAACACTGGCTGATATTCCTTATCAGTTCGTTGATGTCAGTGGTTTTGACCGCGAGGGAACTTCACGCGAGTTATTGAAAACCCTGAACCCGTTGTGTCAGATTCCGACACTGGCGCTGGAAAATGACGAGATTATGACGGAGACAGCGGCGATTGCATTGATGGTTCTCGATCGTCGCCCGGACCTTGCGCCACCGCTTGGGCGCGTCGAACGTCAGCAGTTTCAACAGTTATTGGTCTGGCTGGTTGCTAATGTCTATCCAACATTCACTTTCGCCGATTACCCTGAGCGTTGGGCTCCTGACGCACCCGAACAGTTAAAGAATAATGTTATTGAATATCGTAAATCGCTTTATATCTGGCTGAATTCACAATTGACCGCTGAACCGTATGTGTTTGGAGAGCAACTAACGCTGGTGGACTGTTATCTCTGCACCATGCGCACATGGGGACCGGGACACGAATGGTTTCAGGATAATGCCCCGAACATCAATGCGATTGCTGATGCTGTATGTCAGATACCAAAGCTAAAAGGGATACTAAAGAGGAATGGAATCATTTAATTATTTTTCCCATCGATTTCGCCCACTTTCTTTCGCCCGGTATAACGCAGCGTCGGCATCTGAAATAATTTGTTCAGCCGTTTTTGCGGGAGCAGAACAGGTAATCCCCTGACTAACCGTAACGAATGCATTAACAGCAGATGCCTGATGCGGGATAGCTGCCAGTTTAAGTTCTTGCTTCACTCTGGCTGCTACCGTCTCTGCTTCCGGCAATGTTGCATTAAAAAGTATGATGACAAACTCTTCGCCACCATAACGGACAACAACATCCTCCGACTGGCGAGTTGAACGCTGTAGAGCGTCGGCAACTTGTATTAGACAACGATCCCCAGCAGGATGCCCGTAAGTGTCGTTGTAACGTTTAAAAAAATCGACATCCAGCATAATAAGAGCAAATGACCCGCCGTTATCTATCGCGTCGTGTAAGATACTGTTCATTGCACGTCGGTTTGCTATCCCAGTTAAAGGATCACGATGTGCTAATGCATCAAGGCGATTAATTAACTGGTTGTTATAACTGTTTTGTACCCATGCTTCTTCAAACCAACGTAACAAAATGAGTCGCCCACCATATAGCGCCAGTGAAAAAATACACCATACAACAGCAAAATGAATATTGATCTGTTGATTAAGCATAAGACTCGCTATTGGAGTGGTGAACCATAAGGGAATGACAAATGCGAGCAATGATGGGGTATGGAAATAAAGTGCGATAACGCCACTAAGCATTAATAATACACATAGTGGATAAGCAAACTGCAGCGTCCAGTACGCAATAAAGTGATAACTACACCATGATCATAGCAGGCTCAGGGCAACTAATAGCACCTGGATAGGTAATGTTTTTTGCCGAGGGATGAGTAGTAAACCACTGCAAATCAGCAGAATACCCGTTGCAGATATATCAATAGAATGTATAAGGCTTTTTTCATTTAACCAGGGTGGAGTAAGGTCATTAAACAGAACACGGCGCAGCAAAATTATCAATGCAAAACTGACATTGATAAAAGCAAACCATGGCAAACTAATCGTCATGCCGCGAATAACCATATCGCGGCGGGTTTTCCATGAGTGATGCGTTTTTCTTCGTTCAGCCATTTTTTAACCAAAAAAGGGCAGGATACCTGCCCGGTATGCAGTAAATTTATGGTGTCACTATATTGAACCAAAATTCAAAATTATCCATATAACCTAACAGCTCGTTGAGTTTTTCCGCATTGCCAGTAATTTTGACATCTTCTTTGGCCGTGGCTTCTTTCAGCGTCTCTTCTTTCAGTACAATTTTGTTCAATACATCACGAGACAGAGTGATAGTGGCATCAGCATCCGAAGCCTCTACACCAGCGGTATGATTGAGAACACCATTTTCAAGCTCCACTTTATAGGTGCCGCCATCTTCACCAAAATCGAAATTCAACACGGTTTTGGCATCTGCCGCTTTCTCACCATTAATATGGACGGCAAGATAATCAAAGAACATCTCCGGCGTCATCGCACGCACGGTGTCTGGGCTGGCAGTATTTGGTGTTGGTAATTTTTGTACGCCATTACGCAATTCCTGTGCGCCAGTGAGATAGAAATTACGCCACGGCCCAGATTCAGCCTGATAGCCTAACTGCTCAAGCGCATCAGCTTCCAGATTTCTCGCTGCCTGGTTGTTTGGATCGGTAAACACCACCTTACTAACAACTTGGGCAACCCAGCGGAAATTACCCTGGTCATAATCCTGTTTGGCTTTCTGTAAAATGGCATCAGCACCGCCCATATACTCGACGAATTTTTTTGCGCCTTCTTCTGGCGGCAGTTCATCAAGCGTCGCGGGGTTACCATCAAACCAGCCGAGATAAAGCACGTAAGTTGCTTTCACGTCATGACTTACCGAACCGTAATAGCCGCGATTCGCCCAGGTATTAGCCAGTGAAGAGGGCAGTTTAAAGTTTGCGGCAATTTCATCACGGGTCATCCCTTGATTTGCCATACGCAGAGTTTGATCATTGATGTAACGATACAAATCACGCTGGCTTTTAAGCAGTTTGACCACGTTATCGTTGCCCCAGGTTGGCCAGTGATGTTGAGCGAGAATAATCTCGGCTTTATCTCCCCATAAATTGAGAGCTTCGTTAATATATTTTGACCACGGCAGCGGTTGGCGAATTTTAGCCCCACGCAGCGAATAGGTGTTATGAAGGGTGTGCGTGACATCTTCAGCGGTTTCGATCAGTTTCTTTTCTTCAATAAACCACAGCATTTCAGAAGGCGCTTCAGAGCCTGGCGCCATCAAGAAATCATAGGTCAACCCGTCAATAGTTTCTTTTTGTCCGGTTTTGGTGATGTAGTTAGTAGGAGCAATCAACGTGACCGTTCCTGCTGAAGTGGTTGTTCCCAGTCCCGCGCCAACCTGGCCTTTAACATCAGGTTTCAATAAGTTGCCATACATATAACTGGCTCGTCGGCTCATCACATTGCCAGCCATAATATTTTCGGAAACGGCTTCCTCCAAAAATCCGGCTGGCGCGTAGATTTTAACTTTGCCTGATTTAACGTCAGCTTCATCAATTACGCCGCGAACACCACCGTAGTGATCGACATGACTGTGTGTGTAGATAACCGCTACTACCGGTTTTTTGTCGCGATTTTTGTAATAGAGATCCATACCCACTTTGGCTGTTTCTGCTGAAACAAGGGGATCAACGATGGTAATACCCTCTTTGCCTTCAATGATGGTCATATTTGATAGATCGAGATTGCGAATCTGATAGACACCTTCAGTTACTTCGAATAACCCGCTGATATTTATCAGTTGCGCCTGACGCCATAAACTTGGATTCACCGTATCAGGGGCTTTATCACCTTCTTTAATAAAAGCGTATTGTTGTGGATCCCAGATAACATTTCCTTTTTCGCCCTTAATCACGTCTTGAGGGATAGGGGCAACAAAACCTTTATGGGCATCAGTAAAGTCAGTGTTATCAGAAAACGGCAACTGGTTGTAGAGTAAATTGTTTGCTTGTTGCGTGGCTGCGGTGGCGTCTTTAGGGGCTTCCGCCGCGAGGAGTGGCAAAGAACTGGTGGTGAATAATCCCGTTATTAGCAGACTTTTAACAATATGATTAAGCTGCATCTTAAGCGTCTCCAGAATGGACTTTTATTGGGGGTAATTACGGATGAAAATTTTTGTGAGGGCAAGAATAACTATAATGGGCGTTAATAAATTGGCAAGCCGGGAACTTGATGTTTTCTTAATGGCATGTTGGCGAAGAATATATTCTGCAAGTTGACGTTTTTGTTGGCGCTTTATTTAAAAGGGTGTAGTACAAATCTGTACAAATTCAAGTAGGCATTATTGCCGTAAAAAAGCATCACCGGACACATAACATTCACAACGTGTGTTAATTTTACTGACATCTTTCAAAAGGAGCACAATCATGCCGCACATAGACATTAAATGTTTTCCACGTGAACTGGACGAACAACAAAAAGCAGCACTTGCTGCAGATATTACCGACGTTATTATTCGCCATCTGAACAGTAAAGACAGTTCGATAAGCATTGCTCTACAGCAGATTCAACCAGAATCATGGCAAGCTATCTGGGACACCGAAATTGCGCCCCAAATGGAGACGCTGATAAAGAAACCTGGTTACAGCATGTAATGCTTAACCTGCCGTAACACGCTTGCCGCTGGTAACAAACGTGCCAGCGCCTAAATGATGCAACGTATTGAGCTTATCATCATCAAACTGCCAGCGGCCTTCGACAAATACCCGTACGTCTGCCGCTGCAGATACCACTTCGCCAAATAGCGAATCGTATTTTTCTTGCGCGGAAGTTGCAGGTAGCAGGCGACACTCCATCCACGCCAGACATTTTTCCTCGACCAGCGGCAAACCAAGCACCGGGCCTTTCACAACCGGAATACCATAGCAATTAAACTTATCTTCATCACGCCCCGACACACTTCCCACCGCCCACGTCCAGTTAGTTGCTGCAACGCCCGGGATAACGATGCCAAATTTACCGTTACGTTCAATCAACTCCCTGGTCCATGTCGATTTATCTACCACAATCGCGACGCGTGGCGGTTCAAACTCCACCGGCATTGACCAGGCTGCAGCCATAATGTTACGCCGCTGGGATTGCTCATCGAAACTGGTGATCATGACAGTTGGGCCATGATTTAACAGACGGCTGGCATGGTGTAATTCGACGGGGATGAATCGGCTCACGGTATCGCCTCGCTAAGAAGGGTGTTTTAAAAGCGTAGCTCGTAACGCTATAAGTAACGAAATTAACGGGATTGGCGATTTGCGAACGTGATGCATGTCCGCGATCGCACAAAATAGCCGGTGCAGCGTCTATTCCAGGTTATAAGTTGAGAAAACCACTAAGGGAAACGCCTGATGACGCCCATTCTGAATCATTATTTTGCCCGTATTAACTGGTCGGGAGCTGCTGCGGCCAATATTGATACGCTGCGTGCATTGCACCTGAAACACAATTGCACCATTCCATTTGAAAACCTCGACGTTTTGCTGCCAAGGGAAATACAGCTTGATGATCAATCGCTGGAAGAGAAACTGGTGACAGCCCGTCGTGGCGGTTACTGTTTTGAGCAGAATGGCGTGTTTGAGCGTGTGTTACGCGAGCTGGGGTTTAACGTTCGCAGCTTGTTAGGGCGCGTAGTGTTATCAAATCCGCCAGCATTACCGCCGCGCACCCATCGTTTGTTGTTGGTGGAACTGGAAGGGGAAAAATGGATTGCTGATGTCGGTTTCGGTGGACAGACGCTAACCGCGCCGATTCGGTTAGTTCCCGAGCTCGTGCAGACCACGCCACACGGAGAGTATCGGTTGTTGCAGGAGGGTGATGATTGGGTGTTGCAGTTTAATCATCATCAGCACTGGCAGTCGATGTACCGTTTTGATCTCTGCGAGCAGCAACAAAGCGATTATGTGATGGGCAATTTCTGGTCGGCGCATTGGCCGCAGTCGCATTTTCGCCATCATTTGCTGATGTGCCGCCATTTACCGGACGGCGGCAAGCTGACACTGACCAATTTTCATTTTACCCATTATGAAAATGGGCACGCAGTTGAGCAGCGAAATCTACCAGATGTGGCGTCGTTATATGCCGTGATGCAGGAACAGTTTGGTCTGGGCGTAGATGATGCGAAACATGGCTTTACTGTGGATGAGTTAGCGCTGGTGATGGCGGCGTTTGATACGCACCCGGAGGCGGGAAAATAATTTATGTCAGGTTGCCGGATGTGGCGTAAATGCCTAATCCGGCATACATTAGTCCGGTTGTAGGCCTGATAAGCGAAGCGCATCAGGCAACGGTTTCAGAGTTTAATTGCCCATTCGGCATGAAACAAAATCACCGCCGTGCCAGAAATGGTGACTTTCTCCGGTTGGTTATCACGAATTGTCACCGTCACTTCAATCACGCCGTCACGCCCTAATGCGCGCCCCTGATGGCCTTTAACACGCAACACGTTGCCATCGTGTGGCAATACGTTGTGATGTACTAACCATGCACCCATCGGGCCATTGGCATTGCCAGTCACCGGATCTTCCACAATACCAATCGCAGGCGAGAACATGCGACCATCGGTTTCGTTTTTGCCTGGGCGGATCTGGAACGGGAAGAAACCATTGCAGCCAATCTGTTTGCTGATTGTGGTCAGCGCAGCAAGGTCAGGCGAAAGGGCGTCGATATCCACTTCCGGCTTCAGTGGAATCATCACTTTTGAGTGTCCTGTGGTAGCCACCTGGATTGGCAAGCCTTGCAAAATATCGTCTTCAGTGAGATGAAGCGCGTTGATAATCGCTGCACGTGTTTCACCTTCCAGCGGTGGTTCAAAGCCCGGCGTACCTTGCTCCAGCGAAATACGATAATCATCATTTTGCTTTTCGATAGTCACACGATGTTTTCCTGCCAGCGACGTTTGCCAGACGGTGCAATTTCCTAAACCTAACACCTTTGCACGTACATAGTGCGCAGCTACTGTCGCGTGACCACAAATCGGAACTTCAACCGTTGGCGTAAAGTAGCGGATGCGCACATCGCTGTCGTCGCTGTGCAGCAGAAAAGCAGTTTCCGAATGACCTAACTCGCGGGCGATAAGCTGCATTTGCGCTTCGCTAAGATTATCGGCGGGGAAAACAACACCGGCAGAATTGCCGCGAAACGGTTGAGAGGTAAAAGCATCGACGTGGTAAACCTGCGGTTTCATTAATGTTCTCCTGTGGCTGGAGAACTATCATAGCCTGCAAGTGGCCGGAGAGCGAAGAGCTATCCGGCCCGCGAGAGAATTAACGCCGCGAACGCACAATCTGATACCGACGAGTAAAGTACTCAAACGGCGCGCTCCAGACATGCACCAGTCGGGTGAACGGGAAGAGCAGAAAGATGGTCATTCCAAGCACCAGATGAACGCGGAATATAAAGGCGACACCATCAAGATGCGTAGATGCACCGCCCTGGAAAGTGACAATGCTTTGCGCCCAGCCCACCAGCTTCATCATTTCACTGCCGTCCGGATGTTGTGCTGAAAAAGGAATGGTGGTTAACCCAAGAATGCACTGAATTAACAAAATGGCGAGGATCAGGATATCCGCACCAGAAGACGTCGCCCTGATACGCGGATTTGTTAAACGACGCACCAGTAGCCCCGCACCGCCAATCAGCGTCAATACCCCGCATATTCCGCCGAGGATCATCGCCATCTGCTGTTTTACCGCCACCGGCAGAAACCACGCGTACATCCAGTGCGGTGTTAACATGCCGAACAGGTGCCCGAAGAAAATCCCCAAAATGCCAATATGGAACAGATTCGACCATATCACCATCCCGCGTTTATCGAGCATTTGACTTGAGGAGGCGCGCCAGGTGTACTGCCCGTAGTCATAGCGCAGCCAGCTGCCAAGGAAAAACACCGTCGCACAAATGTACGGGTAGATATCGTAAAAAAAGACGTTCAGATACTGAATCATTTCCCACCTCCCGCACTGATGTCGACATATTGCGGCGCGACATCCTGGCTAAAGCGTCGCTGATATTGATTAAGCGGCGAGCTGTCACACGCCGTGGCGTTATCTTCAATAAACTTCACCTGTTCCTCTTCCCACACCGCATCCAGTGCCTGGCGGGTGTCATCGCGCTCCTCACTGTTCACCTGTTTTGTGACACTGTCACTTGAAAGTGTACTTCCTGCCAGTTGCAACAGGGTGTCAAATAACGCGTACCACGGTGCCTCGCGTTGTTTTAAGCGTCCGCCAAGCAGGGCGAGGATCGGCGCAACGTTGAGCAAGCCTTCTTTCGCCTGATCGTCCGGCAGTACGCTTAAGTACTCCAGATACAGCGGTAGATAATCGGGCAGTTCTCGACAATCCAACTGCAGGCCGACCTTTTCATACTCCGCCAGCAGGTCCACCATTGCCTGGCCGCGATCGCGGGACTCGGCATGAACATGTTCGAACAGCAGCAGCGATGTGGTACGTCCACGGTCAAACACTTCGCACCATTCGGCCTGTTTATCCAGCAGCGGCGCGTTAAGCAGGTTGCGGGTAAAATCCGTAAGCATCGGTGCGTCGCGGCGGATCAACGCCAGCGCGTCCTCCTTACATTCCCACAACAGCTCGTCCGGATACTCCATCAACAGGCCGATCACTTTGAGGATCTGCATTATTCGCCCTCCGCTTTGTCGCGCACTTCGGTGATGTTGATGGCATCGATACGGCTACTGTTGAACAGGTTGAATTTGCTGTCCGAGCCGTGGCAACCGTCGCCAAAGGTAAAACCGCAGCCGTTGCGTTCTGCGAAGGCATCGCCCGCCATTTCCCGATGGCTTGTCGGGATGACAAAACGGTCTTCATAGTTGGCAATGGCGAGGTAACGATACATCTCTTCGACCTGGGCGACGCTCAGACCTACTTCGTCGATGGCACGAGTATCAGTAACGCCTTCCACGGTTTGTGAACGCATATAGTGGCGCATCGCCATCATCCGTTTCAGCGCCCGCAGTACCGGACCGGTATCACCGGCACTCAACATATTGGCGAGATATTGCACCGGAATACGCAGGCTTTCGATGGCGGGCAGCACGCCTTCGCTTTTCGGCAAACCTCCCGCATCAGCGTAGGACTGAATCGGTGACAGCGGCGGAACGTACCAGACCATCGGCAGGGTGCGGTATTCAGGGTGCAGCGGTAGCGCCAGTTTCCAGTCCATTGCCATTTTGTAGACTGGCGAACGCTGGGCAGCGTCAATCACGTTTTGTGGAATACCTTGTTTCAGGGCTTCCTCGATCACCGAGGGATCGTGCGGATCGAGGAACACTTCGCACTGGCGTTCATAGAGGTCAACTTCGCGCTCGGTGCTCGCCGCTTCCTCGATGCGGTCGGCGTCGTAAAGCAGCACGCCCAGATATCGGATGCGACCCACGCAGGTTTCTGAGCACACGGTGGGTTGGCCTGACTCAATTCGTGGGTAACAGAAGATGCATTTTTCTGACTTGCCGCTTTTCCAGTTGAAGTAGATTTTTTTGTACGGACAACCGCTAATGCACAAACGCCAGCCACGGCATTTATCCTGATCAATCAGCACAATGCCGTCTTCTTCACGTTTGTAGATAGCACCGCTTGGGCAGGTCGCCACGCAGCTGGGATTGAGGCAGTGTTCGCACAGGCGCGGCAGGTACATCATGAACGTGTTTTCAAACTGCCCGTACATCTCCTTTTGCATGGCCTCGAAGTTGCGGTCGCGGGCGCGTTTTTCAAATTCGCCGCCCAACAATTCTTCCCAGTTTGGCCCCCAGATCACTTTGTCCATCCGTTTGCCGTCAATCAGTGAACGCGGGCGCGCAGTAGGAATATGTTTACCTTCTGGCGCGCTATGCAAATGTTCGTAGTCGAAGGTGAAAGGTTCGTAGTAATCATCAATCTGCGGCACCACCGGGTTGGCGAAGATTTTGGTAATCACGCCCATCTTGCTGCCCAGACGCGGGCGGATCTTGCCATTCACATCACGCACCCAGCCGCCTTGCCACTCTTCCTGATCTTCCCAGTTTTTCGGATAACCAATGCCCGGTTTGGTTTCGACGTTGTTAAACCATGCGTACTCCATGCCTTCGCGTCCGGTCCAGACGTTTTTACAGGTCACCGAACAGGTATGGCAGCCGATACATTTATCGAGGTTAAGCACCATGCCGACTTGCGAACGTATTTTCATTTTTTCGCCTCCTGAACCTGATCGCGACCTTCATCATCCAGCCAGTTAACGTTCTTCATCTTGCGGATCATGATGAATTCGTCGCGGTTCGAGCCGACGGTGCCGTAGTAGTTAAAGCCCCAGGCCAGCTGCGCGTAACCGCCAATCATATGCGTTGGTTTCGGACAAACGCGGGTGACCGAGTTATGAATGCCGCCGCGCATGCCAGTTACTTCCGAACCAGGAATATTCATAATGCGTTCCTGGGCGTGATACATCATGGTCATACCCGGCGGTACACGTTGGCTGACCACCGCGCGGGCAGTCAGCGCGCCGTTGGCGTTAAACACTTCCACCCAGTCGTTATCGACAATGGTCAGTTCACGGGCATCGGTTTCGCTGATCCAGACAATTGGTCCACCGCGAGAGAGCGTCAGCATTAGCAGGTTTTCACTGTAGGTTGAGTGAATGCCCCATTTCTGGTGCGGCGTCAGGAAGTTAAGTGCTTTTTCCGGGAAGCCGTTTGGCGGTATCTGGCGCATTTCACTGACGCTACGGGTGTCGATAGGCGGGCGATAAGCCACCAGGCTTTCACCAAAAGCACGCATCCACGGATGATCCTGATAGAGCTGCTGGCGTCCCGACAGCGTGCGCCACGGAATTAACTCATGAACGTTGGTGTATCCCGCGTTATAGGAAACGTGATCGCTTTCCAGACCGGACCATGTGGGGCTGGAGATAATTTTACGTGGCTGCGCCTGAATATCGCGAAAGCGAATCTTCTCGTCCTCTTTGTGCAGCGCCAGATGGGTATGTTCGCGTCCGGTGATCTCGCCCAGCGCCTGCCACGCTTTGACTGCAACATGACCGTTGGTTTCCGGTGCCAGCGCCAGAATCACTTCTGATGCGTCAATGGCGGTGTCAATCAGCGGACGCCCCTGTGCCGGGCCTTCACGCTTGGTGTAGTTGAGTTTGCCGAGGAAATCGATTTCATCCTGGGTATTCCACGAAATCCCTTTACCGCCGTTGCCAAGTTTGTCCATCAATGGCCCGAGCGAGGTAAAGCGTTCATAGGTAGCAGGGTAGTCGCGTTCCACCGCCACAATATTGGGCGCGGTTTTACCCGGGATCAGATCGCATTCGCCTTTGCGCCAGTCGAGCACTTCACACGGCTGGGAGAGTTCTGCCGGAGAGTCATGTAGCAGTGGTTGTAATACCACGTCGGTTTCTTTGCCAAGATGACCCACGCACAGTTGCGAAAATGCTTTGGCGATACCTTTGTAGATTTCCCAGTCGCTGCGTGATTCCCACGCCGGATCGACCGCCGCAGAAAGCGGATGAATAAACGGATGCATATCCGAGGTGTTCATATCGTCTTTTTCGTACCAGGTGGCGGTGGGCAGAACGATATCGGAGAACAGGCAGGTACTGGACATACGGAAGTCGAGCGTCACCAGCAGGTCGAGCTTGCCTTCAATCGCCGCAGTTTGCCACTCGACTTCTTCCGGTTTGATCCCGTCGCTGGCACCGAGTTCCTCGCCCTGAATCCCGCTTTCGGTCCCCAGCAGATACTTCTGCATATACTCGTGGCCTTTGCCGGAGGAACCAAGCAGGTTAGAACGCCAGACAAACAAATTACGCGGATGATTGCTGCCGCTATCGGGTTGTTCGCAGGCCATACGTAAATCGCCCGATTTCAACGCCTGGGCGGTGAATTCTGTGGGAGATAATCCGGCCTTGTCGGCTTCAGCTTTAATCCCGAGCGGATTACGCCCCAACTGCGGCGCAGAAGGTAGCCAGCCCATACGTTCGGCGCGAACGTTGAAATCAATCAGATGACCGCTGTACTTACTGGCATCGGCAAGCGGTGAAAGTAACTCCTGAGCAGAGACTTTTTCATAGCGCCATTGGCTGGAATGATTGTAGAAAAACGAGGTGCTGTTCATCTGGCGCGGTGGTCGGTTCCAGTCGAGCGCAAAGGCCAGAGGCAGCCAGCCGGTTTGCGGGCGCAGTTTTTCCTGACCGACATAGTGTGCCCAGCCGCCACCGCTTTGCCCGACACAACCGCAGAAGATCAGCATGTTGATCATCCCACGGTAGTTCATGTCCATGTGATACCAATGGTTGACGCCAGCACCGAGGATAATCATCGAACGCCCATGCGTTTTATGGGCGGTATCGGCAAATTCACGGGCGATGGTTTCAATATACTGGCGCGGCACGCCGGTAATTTGCTCACCCCAGGCTGGGGTGTACGGTTTGATTTCAGCGTAATCTTTCGCGCTGTTTTCATCTTCCAGCCCGCGATCGAGGCCATAATTCGCCAGTACCAAATCATAAACGCTGACGACCGGACAGGTGTTGCCATCGGCTAATGTCAGGTTTTTAACGGGCAATTGGCGCACCAGGACCGGATTGTGTTTTACGCGGCGAAAATGCGGATTTTCAATGCCGCCAAAGTAGGGGAAGGCCACGCCTGCAACGGCATCATGTTGACCGAGCAGAGTTAACGACAATTCGGTTTCCGTACCGGCGGCAATGGATTCCAGATTCCATTTGCCTTTTTCTCCCCAGCGAAAACCAATCGAACCGTTCGGCACCACCAGTTCACCTGCGGTATTAACTGCCACGGTTTTCCACTGCGGATTATTGCTTTCGCCCAGTCCATCCACCAGGTCAGATGCGCGGACCATGCGCCCGGGAACGTAGCTGCCGTCGTCGCGAGGTTCCAGCATTACCAGCATCGGCATGTCGCTGTAGCGGCGGCAGTAGTTGATAAAGTAGTCGCTGGGATTATCGAGATGAAACTCTTTTAAAATGACATGGCCCATTGCCATTGCCAGGGCACTATCAGTGCCTTGTTTCGGTGCCAGCCACTGGTCGCACAATTTGGCCACTTCAGAGTAGTCAGGGGTAATGGCGATGGTTTTAGTGCCTTTGTAGCGTACTTCGGTAAAGAAATGGGCGTCCGGCGTACGTGTCTGCGGTACGTTAGACCCCCAGGCGATGATGTAACTGGAGTTATACCAGTCGGCAGATTCCGGTACGTCGGTTTGCTCGCCCCAGGTCATCGGCGAGGCGGGCGGCAGGTCGCAATACCAGTCGTAGAAGCTTAAACAGGTGCCACCTAACAGCGACAGATAACGTGTTCCGGCGGCGTAAGAAACCATCGACATCGCCGGGATCGGCGAGAAACCGGCAACGCGATCCGGGCCGTAAGTTTTGATGGTCCAGACGTTAGCAGCGGCAATCAGCTGGTTTAGCTCCTGCCAGTTGGAGCGGATAAAGCCGCCGCGTCCACGTACTTGTTTGTAGCTCAGGCACTTTTGCGGATCGTTCATAATTGATGCCCACGCCAGTACCGGATCGCTGTGTTGCTTGAGGGCTTCGCGCCACAGTTCAATCAGTCGTTTACGAATGAGCGGGTATTTCAGGCGGTTAGCGCTGTAGAGATACCAGGAGTAACTTGCGCCACGCGGGCAGCCGCGAGGTTCGTGATTTGGCAGGTCAGGGCGAGTGCGCGGGTAGTCGGTCTGTTGGATTTCCCAGGTCACCAGACCATTTTTAACGTAGATTTTCCAGCTACAGGAGCCTGTACAGTTAACACCGTGGGTGGAACGCACGATTTTGTCGAACTGCCAACGCTGGCGATAGCTGTCCTCCCAGTCGCGGTTGCTATGCATCACCTGTCCGTGACCATCGGCAAAGGTATCGCCCTTTTGTTTGAAGTAGCGAAAGCGATCCAAAAGTTTACTCATGACATAACTCCTGCTCCAGGAATGAATTGGGATCTGATGCTTTGTCGGGTGCGACACGGTTGTAGCCTGATAAGACGTGTCAGGCATCGATCTCTTATTTTTGGCTGAACTTCCGCCGACCATAAACCAGCCAGGTCAGCAGCACACAAACGATGTAGAAGATTAAAAACACTTTCATCGCGCCCACCGGAGAGCCGGTCATATTGAGCGACATGCCAAACGCCTGCGGAATAAAAAAGCCGCCCACTGCGCCAATGGCTGAGATAAAGCCCAGAGCGGCTGCCGTTTCGGTGACGGCTTCTCTTTGAGCTTGCTCATCACTACCGCCTTTCATCTTCACCCGATAAATGGTTATCTGGCGAAAGATGACGGCGATCATCTGGAAAGTAGAACCACTTCCCAGACCCGCGGTCAGAAACAGCCCCATAAATACGGCGTAAAATGCGATGAAATTACCGGAGCCTGTGCCCGGTAAGGTAAGGAACAGCAGGGCGCTGAAAATCGCCATAAAAATGAAGTTGATCAACGTCACCCGCACGCCGCCGAATTTATCGGAAATAGCACCACCAAGCGATCGCGCGATGGCACCGATAAATGGGCCAAAGAACGCCAGGCGCAGAATATTCACATCCGGGAACTGAGTTTTCGCCAGCATGGCAAAACCCGCAGAAAAACCGATAAACGAACCGAAGGTGGCAAGGTAAAGCAGGCTCAGCAGCCAGAGATGCAGGCGTTGTAACACTGGCAGCTGGTCGGCAATTGACGCGCGTGAACTGGCGATATCATTCATCCCTGACCAGGCGGCGATCGTGGCAATCGCCAGTAATGGCACCCAAATCCATGCGGCATTCGCCAGCGACATTACCGAACCGTCGGCCTGCGGTACGCCATTGACGCCGAGAAAGGCAAATACGGGTACAAAAATGACCAGCGGTGCAACCAGCTGCATCACACTTACACCTAAGTTTCCTAATCCGCCATTAATCCCAAGTGCGCTCCCTTGTTTGGCTTTTGGGAAGAAGAAACTGATATTGCCCATGCTCGAAGCAAAGTTCGCACCTGCAAAACCGCATAGCAAAGCGATAACGATAAATATCCCAAAAGGAGTATTCGGATTCTGCACGGCAATTCCGAGCCAGACGCAAGGAATAATCAGGATTGCAGTACTAAAAACCGTCCATCGGCGTCCACCGAATATAGGCACCATAAAGGAGTAGGGGACACGCAATAATGCGCCAGAAACGGAGGGTAATGCGGTTAATAAAAAGAGTTGATCGGTAGTGAAATTAAAACCGATTTTATTGAGATTAACAGTAACTGCGCTAAATAGCATCCAGACACAGAAGGCAAGAAGTAGACAACTGACTGATATCCAGAGGTTTCTTCGTGCAATATGTTTTCCTTTATTTTCCCAGAAGGCCGGATTTTCTGGTTTCCAGTCGCGTAAAAGATAACGACTATTTTTCTCATTTTGCAGTGCCATATTGTTCCTCACATGCACACATTGGTAATGAAAAAAAGACAAAACAGGAGGTAAGGCGCAATAGCCAGTTATTAGAATTAAGGATGAATCAGGTGAAGTGCTGATTAGAAGAATAGATAAGAAAGCGTAACTGCGGGGGCAGAATGTGGATTAGACAGACAGATATGTGTTACTAAATGTAACCATTAAACGGGGGTTAATCTTTGAACGTATGTCATGTTTCAACCCTTCAGATCGTGAATCTAAAGGGTTGCATATTAACTATATTCTCAACAAGACCAGACACTTATAGAATTAGTGATGATTTATTCACTGAAAAGGCCATGAGCTGGAGGAAAACGATCTGCCCAGAAAGTCTATCGGTTCCTCTCTTATCGCCTCATTGTAATAATCGTTATTACAGTAAGTATTGTTTATTTCATCTAATGTCATATTTTTAATTTTTATATTCATCTGATTTACAACTTCTTCTGTTTTATAAGTGTGTATATTATATGGGGTATATGCTTCTTTAATAGTATAGTGAAACAATTCGTTATCCACATCTACTCCGTCAGAGTGAACTTCAAATGCACCAGGCGAAAGAATTGCCAGGCCAGTATTAAGCTTAAGTGCTGGGGAAAATAAATTAAATAACATGAGCTGCATAGTAGGGCAATTGTTCTTCCCAGAAACATTTAAAAAATTTAAGTTTTTGCTCTGTTTTATTATGGGGAATAAAGTTCCAATATCGGATGTATTCTTAGTGTCAATGCGGGTTATTTTATTATTGTCCAGCCTTAAACTTTTGATAGATGAAAGATAAGTCAGGAAATGAAGGTTTATTTTTTCCAACTGATTGTTCGCAGCGTTTAATGTCTGAACATTGCAGAAGTTGCTAAAGAATATTTTAATTTCAGAAAGCAAGTTGTTGTTGATAAGTAACGTATTCAAGTTGGGGAATAAGGCATTATGTAAACTTGTTAGTTTATTATGGGATAGATCCAGTAGTAAAAGTTCATCTTTATTTTCTGCCACAATATCAGTTAATTGATTGTGGCTGAGATTCAGGTACTGCAGCCTTTCGCAACATTCTAATTGCACAAACTCTAGTTGATTATGTGCCGCACTAAAATAAGTAATTGATGAAAGCCGATCTATATCAATATTTCTGAGAGAATTATTATTCATAGATATATGTGTAATGCTTACATTTCTACCTTGAGGAAAATTTATTGACTCAAGAGCATTACTATTCAGACTAAGCTTTACGAGTCTATCGTAGGTGGTTGTATCAAAATGTGTGAGTTGGTTATTATCAAGATTGATAGAGGTGAAGTTTTGCAGCCCTGGTGGTTGGGTAGTTAAATTAAGTCCTGATAAATCAATATCATTCTGTTTCGACAAAAAAGCACAATTTATCCTTTTAGCGGCTTCGTTTCGGCATTCCGGACGATGGATTTCACCTGTAAGTATGCGTTCTGCTTTCCATTGATTTAATTCGAGCATCCAGTTAAGTTCATTTTTTTCTGGATGTTGCTGTATGGATTGTGGATTTATTTTATTAAATATTAAAGGGAATTTCATAACTGCTCCGTAGTAATGCTTTATTTTAATGATTTATTACCCTTGATAAATCAGGATGTGTTTTATAACTCTGTTGTAAAGGATTGGCTTAACCAATTATTGGATGTTGGACCAAAACCTAAGGAAGGTTTATCCTCATTATGAATATAATAACAGACGGGTGTGCCCGTTGGGTCCTTTAGCCCCGAGTGTGAGGGTAGAGAAGAGGAATTTGACTTATAGTCACCAACCCCGTACATGCGACGCATAGGCAGAATAGCTTTTAGTTCTGCGTCAGAAAATATTGTTTCTTCTTCTATTAAGGCGTACTCTCTGGAATAATATTTTGATCTATAACGAATAGACATTGAGTCATTTTCTTTTATATGATTTCCTTCGGAATTCTCGCTTACTTCTACAAGATGTTCATCGCTGGTATCGATATTTGTGATTGCCAGGTTATAAGATAAATCAATGGTCACTTCATTAGTGTCATCAATTATATTTCTTACTGCAGTCCAGTACTGCATTTGGGCAAGTGGATCATTGTTGATGCCGTTAACTAATACATGCCAAAGATGTTTTGATGATATTAATTGATCAATGTCATCTGTTGGCAATAAATTGTTATTGCTTAAGTTTAAATATTCCAGTTTTGTAGTGGTTTTCGCGTTTAAATGTGCAATATGGTTGTCGTTTAAAGTGATTTTCTCCACTATGGGGTGATTGTGTAATATAAGGTCATTGATCATGTTGTGATGGGCACTTAACTCAATCAGAGATTCTTGCCGGGAGAGATCCAGCGATGCTAGTTTGTTATAATCAAGATTAAGAAATTTCAGTTTATAACTATCAGAAATATTAATTTTTGTCAGGTTGTTATTTTGCGCTTCCAGGTTAACCAATGAAAGCTGATTTTTTAAATCCAAATTTTCCAGATTATTGTGATCAATATAAATATTTTCCAGTTTTGATTGATTTGGAAAGGTTATCGTTTTAATTTTATTAAAGCTGAGGTTGATATTGACGAGGCTGGCATTGTCAGTAAAGTCAAGACAAGTGAGACAATTGTTTTCCAGATTTAACGTGTTAACTGTCGAGGGGATAGGGGGTAACTCACTCAAATCAAGATATGACAAATCAAGAGATGCCATGTTCGAATTGTAAGCTTCTTTAATTCGCTCCACGGCAATTGCTCTTTCTTCACCATTATTAAGCGACTTATTACCCCATTGTGCCAGTCGTTCACAAAAATTGCTGGAGATGGTTTCTTTGTTAGGTAATGCGTTATTTAATTGATAACTGGCATTATTTTTTACACAAGCTGTATTAATATTGGTCATAATCACTCATCAATAAATATTATAGTAAGATGTCCCCGGAGGGTATGGAATAATATTAATTGAGGTGAATGACCAGATATATCAAAAATTGCTCATTTTTACTTAAGGAGTCATACAGCAGCACTTAAATCAAAAACCAGCCCAGAGAAGGGCTGGTCAGGAGAGGATGTTAGAACTGATAGGTAATTCCCGTTGCGACGATGTTATCGGTGCGAATATCTACGGCACGGGTAAAGTCGCTTTCATCAATCAGGTTGATTTTATAATCAACATAGGTCGACATATTTTTGTTGAAGAAATACGTCGCACCAACGTCGATATACTCAATCATGTCCTGGTCGCCGTAGCGGCCCAGATCTCTGCCTTTCGATTTCAGGTAAGCGAGTGATGGGCGCAAGCCGAAGTCGAATTGATATTGTGCCACTACTTCAAAACTTTGTGCTTTGTTAGAGATATAACCATCGCCATAGGTGGTCATGTTTAATGTTTCAGCGTAATTAGCTGCAAAGTAGATGTTGTTGGCATCATATTTTATACCTGTAGCCCACAGTTCTGCATTCTTACCGGAGGCATTGAGAGGATTAGCAGCGGCTCTTTCCTGCGCATTTGTCCGATCGGATTTGGTATACACCGCACCGATACCAAAGCCATCATAAACATAAGTTGAGGAGATACCGAAACCGTCACCATTGGCACGCGTGTAGTCAGCACCATAAAGATGACCATTGTCAGTGCGTTCATTTTTGCCTTGATATTGCGCGGCAAAGTTCAGACCTTCAATTAAGCCGAAGAAATCGTAGTTGCGATAGGTTGCCACACCGGTAGTACGGTATGTCATGAAGACATCTTTCTGACTCCAGGTATCGCCACCAAATTCTGGCAACATATCGGTCCATGAACCAATGTCATAGCCGACACCGTAGTTACGACCATAGTCCAGAGAGCCAAATTCACTAATTTTTAAACCTGCATAGGCCAGACGGGTCTTGTTACCGCGCGAGCCGTTGGCTTCATCGTTATAGCCTTTAAAATCATATTCCCAGTGACCAAAACCAATCATTTGATCATTGATTTGCGTTTCTCCTTTAAAGCCGAGACGGGCATAAGTTTTATCACCATCGTCACGCTTATCATCAGTAAAATAACGTAGAGCGGTAACCTTGCCATAAAGGTCGAGTTTATTACCATCCTTGTTATAGACTTCGGCAGCGTGTGCTACGTTCGCAGCTAACAAACCAGTTACAACCACCGCAACTATTTTTAATTTCATTTAACAGAATCCTTTTAATTATCGTTAAACGTATTTTCTAAACGAATTTTAAACGACGTCATTTATAAATGACATACTGTTTTTAAAATGGAATGGTGATTAAACACAATGAGAAAAATAGATGAAATAATATTATTTATCGATATGTGATCGAAGTCGAAATGAAATATAAGGTGAACTACTGGTATTTGAAATTTATTTTTTATATTGTCGGAATTTATCTGATTAACTGCCGGGCCGTAGACCCGACAATTATTTTAGCCACGACGTGTCGCCAGCCAGCAGAGCAGGGAACCGCCGCAGACCATTAGCGCGCCTTGCCAGAACGAGAACGACAGCGGGGCGCTGAGCAGCACGGCTGCAAGCGCTGAGGAAAGGACGGGCGTAAAATACGAACCTACCGCCATAATGGTGACGTTGCCATGTAATATACCGACGTTCCATGCAGCATAAGCAAATCCTAAGGTAAATGCCGCAGAGATGAGTTTAATCATGACTGGCGTGCTAAATACCATTTCTGGTTGTGGCGTGAGAAAATAGTAAACCCACAGACTTGCTCCCGTTAGCAGGACAAAAACGGTAATTCCGTTAAATCCGCGTGCGTATTTATTCGTTACTGTGCAATAGGCTGCCCAGATAAACGCACCAATAAACGCCAGGAAATAACTCAATGGGCTGGTGGTGATATTATTGATGATTTCATCATAATGTAACCCATTGTCACCACCTAACACCCAGCAGACGCCAACCAGGGCTAATAATAATCCTGGTACAATCAGCCAGTTGGTTTTCTGACCATTAAACAGAATGGCAAAGAGAATTGTCAGGCTGGGCCACAGATAGTTCACCATACCCACTTCAATCGCCTGATGACGGGTCGCCGCATATCCTAAGGAAAGCGCCAGACAGATTTCATAGCTGACGAATAACAGACACCCGGCGAGTAAATAGCCTTTCGGGATCTGCCGAATACGCGGAAATCCAACCGTGAAGATTAACAGCAGCCCGCTTAATGAATAGATAGCAGCTGCGCCGCCGACCGGGCCGAGCCCCTCACTGACACCGCGAATCAATCCTACCATCGTGCTCCACAGGACGATCGCTATTAGCCCTATGAGCGTTGCTTTTTGTCGTGTCATGCTCGCTGTTTTGTCTCTCTAGCCGTTAAAAATTAAGCTGAATTTTATAGCATTTTTTTAACTGGCCTGTCAGGCAGTGGTGCGTTTTTCTACCGCTATTGAGGTAGGTCAATTTGCGCAGGCGGATTATTTTGTGGCAAACACGTGTTCTTTTTGATTTCGCGCAAAAAGATTCAGAATTTTACTGTTAGTTTCCTCGCGCAGTAATACCCCTGAAAAAAGAGGAAAGCAATGGACGTCAGTCGCAGACAATTTTTTAAAATCTGCGCGGGCGGTATGGCTGGAACAACAGTAGCGGCATTGGGCTTTGCCCCAAAGCAAGCACTGGCTCAGGCGCGAAACTACAAATTATTACGCGCTAAAGAGATCCGTAACACCTGCACATACTGTTCCGTAGGTTGCGGGCTATTGATGTATAGCCTGGGTGATGGCGCGAAAAACGCCAGAGAAGCGATTTATCACATTGAAGGTGACCCGGATCATCCGGTAAGCCGTGGTGCGCTGTGCCCGAAAGGGGCCGGTTTGCTGGATTACGTCAACAGCGAAAACCGTCTGCGCTACCCGGAATATCGTGCGCCAGGTTCTGATAAATGGCAGCGTATTAGCTGGGATGAAGCATTCTCCCGTATTGCGAAGCTGATGAAAGCTGACCGTGACGCTAACTTTATTGAAAAGAACGAGCAGGGCGTAACGGTAAACCGTTGGCTTTCTACCGGTATGCTGTGTGCCTCCGGTGCCAGCAACGAAACCGGGATGCTGACTCAAAAATTTGCCCGCTCCCTCGGGATGCTGGCGGTAGACAACCAGGCGCGCGTCTGACACGGACCAACGGTAGCAAGTCTTGCTCCAACATTTGGTCGCGGTGCGATGACCAACCACTGGGTGGATATCAAAAACGCTAACGTCGTGATGGTGATGGGCGGTAACGCTGCTGAAGCACATCCCGTCGGTTTCCGCTGGGCGATGGAAGCGAAAAACAACAACGATGCAACCTTGATCGTTGTCGATCCCCGTTTTACGCGTACCGCTTCTGTGGCGGATATTTACGCACCTATTCGTTCCGGTACGGACATTACGTTCCTGTCTGGCGTTTTGCGCTACCTGATCGAAAACAACAAAATCAACGCCGAATATGTTAAGCATTACACCAACGCCAGCCTGCTGGTGCGTGATGATTTTGCTTTCGAAGACGGTCTGTTCAGCGGCTACGACGCTGAAAAACGGCAATACGATAAATCGTCCTGGAACTATCAGTTCGATGAAAACGGCTATGCGAAACGCGATGAAACACTGACTCATCCGCGCTGTGTGTGGAACCTGCTGAAAGCGCACGTTTCCCGCTACACGCCGGACGTAGTAGAAAACATTTGCGGTACGCCAAAAGCCGACTTCCTGAAAGTGTGTGAAGTGCTGGCCTCCACCAGCGCACCGGATCGCACAACCACCTTCCTGTACGCGCTGGGCTGGACGCAGCACACCGTGGGTGCGCAGAACATCCGTACGATGGCGATGATCCAGTTGCTGCTCGGTAACATGGGTATGGCCGGTGGCGGCGTGAACGCATTGCGTGGTCACTCCAACATTCAGGGCCTGACTGACTTAGGCCTGCTCTCTACCAGCCTGCCAGGTTATCTGACGCTACCGTCAGAAAAACAGGTTGATTTGCAGTCGTATCTGGAAGCGAATACGCCGAAAGCGACGCTGGCTGATCAGGTGAACTACTGGAGCAACTATCCGAAGTTCTTCGTTAGCCTGATGAAATCTTTCTACGGCGATGCCGCGCAGAAAGAGAACAACTGGGGCTACGACTGGCTGCCGAAGTGGGACCAGACCTACGACGTCATC
The DNA here is from genome assembly GCF_046486085.1 of Escherichia sp. WS568. Classification (NCBI taxonomy): domain Bacteria; kingdom Pseudomonadati; phylum Pseudomonadota; class Gammaproteobacteria; order Enterobacterales; family Enterobacteriaceae; genus Escherichia; species Escherichia sp. WS568. The sequence continues at coordinate 39,928 of NZ_JBJQMC010000023.1, read as the reverse complement.
AAGTATTTCAACATGATGGACGAAGGCAAAGTCACCGGTTATTTCTGCCAGGGCTTTAACCCGGTTGCGTCCTTCCCGGACAAAAACAAAGTGGTGAGCTGCCTGAGCAAGCTGAAGTACATGGTGGTAATCGATCCGCTGGTGACTGAAACTTCTACCTTCTGGCAGAACCACGGCGAGTCGAACGATGTCGATCCGGCGTCTATTCAGACTGAAGTATTCCGTCTGCCTTCGACCTGCTTTGCTGAAGAAGATGGTTCTATCGCTAACTCCGGTCGCTGGTTGCAGTGGCACTGGAAAGGTCAGGACGCGCCGGGCGAAGCGCGTAACGACGGCGAAATTCTGGCGGGTATCTACCATCATCTGCGCGAGCTGTACCAGGCCGAAGGTGGTAAAGGCGTAGAACCGCTGATGAAGATGAGCTGGAACTACAAGCAGCCGCACGAACCGCAATCTGACGAAGTAGCTAAAGAGAACAACGGCTACGCGCTGGAAGATCTCTATGATGCCAATGGCGTGCTGATTGCGAAGAAAGGTCAGTTGCTGAGTAGCTTTGCGCATCTGCGTGATGACGGTACAACCGCATCGTCTTGCTGGATCTACACCGGTAGCTGGACAGAGCAGGGCAACCAGATGGCTAACCGCGATAACTCCGACCCATCTGGTCTGGGGAATACGCTGGGATGGGCCTGGGCGTGGCCGCTCAACCGTCGCGTACTCTACAACCGTGCTTCGGCGGATATCAACGGTAAACCGTGGGATCCGAAACGGATGCTGATCCAGTGGAACGGCAGCAAGTGGACGGGTAACGATATTCCGGACTTCGGCAATGCCGCGCCAGGTACACCAACCGGACCGTTTATCATGCAGCCGGAAGGGATGGGACGCCTGTTTGCCATCAACAAAATGGCGGAAGGTCCGTTCCCGGAACACTACGAGCCAATCGAAACGCCGCTGGGCACTAACCCGCTGCATCCGAACGTGGTGTCTAACCCGGTCGTTCGTCTGTATGAACAAGACGCGCTGCGGATGGGTAAAAAAGAGCAGTTCCCGTATGTGGGTACGACCTATCGTCTGACCGAGCACTTCCACACATGGACCAAGCACGCGTTGCTCAACGCAATTGCTCAGCCGGAACAGTTTGTGGAAATCAGCGAAACGCTGGCGGCGGCGAAAGGCATTAATAATGGCGATCGTGTCACTGTCTCAAGCAAGCGTGGCTTTATCCGCGCGGTGGCGGTGGTAACGCGCCGTCTGAAACCGCTGAATGTAAACGGTCAGCAGGTTGAAACGGTGGGTATTCCGATCCACTGGGGCTTTGAGGGTGTCGCGCGTAAAGGTTATATCGCTAACACTCTGACGCCGAATGTCGGTGATGCAAACTCGCAAACGCCGGAATATAAAGCGTTCTTAGTCAACATCGAGAAGGCGTAAGGGGGCGAACAGATGGCTATGGAAACGCAGGACATTATCAAAAGGTCCGCAACTAACTCCATCACGCCGCCTTCTCAGGTGCGTGATTACAAAGCAGAAGTCGCGAAACTTATCGACGTTTCCACCTGTATCGGTTGTAAAGCCTGTCAGGTGGCGTGTTCGGAGTGGAACGACATCCGTGATGAAGTGGGGCACTGCGTCGGGGTTTACGATAACCCCGCCGATCTGAGCGCCAAGTCCTGGACTGTGATGCGCTTTAGCGAAACCGAACAGAACGGCAAGCTGGAGTGGCTGATCCGTAAAGACGGCTGTATGCACTGTGAAGATCCGGGCTGCCTGAAGGCGTGCCCGTCTGCTGGTGCAATCATTCAGTACGCTAACGGGATTGTCGATTTCCAGTCGGAAAACTGCATCGGCTGTGGTTACTGCATTGCCGGGTGTCCGTTTAATATTCCGCGCCTCAACAAAGAGGATAACCGGGTATATAAATGCACGCTCTGCGTCGATCGCGTCAGCGTCGGCCAGGAACCGGCTTGTGTGAAAACCTGTCCGACCGGGGCTATCCACTTCGGCACCAAGAAGGAGATGCTGGAGCTGGCGGAACAGCGCGTGGCGAAACTGAAAGCGCGTGGTTACGAACATGCTGGCGTCTACAACCCGGAAGGGGTCGGTGGTACGCACGTCATGTACGTGTTGCATCACGCCGATCAGCCGGAGCTGTATCACGGTCTGCCGAAAGATCCGAAGATCGACACATCGGTGAACTTGTGGAAAGGCGCGTTGAAACCGCTGGCAGCGGCTGGCTTTATCGCCACTTTTGCCGGGTTGATTTTCCACTACATCGGTATTGGCCCGAATAAGGAAGTGGACGATGACGAGGAGGAGCATCATGAGTAAGTCGAAAATGATTGTGCGCACCAAGTTTATTGATCGCGCCTGTCACTGGACCGTGGTGATTTGCTTCTTCCTGGTGGCGCTGTCCGGGATTTCGTTCTTCTTCCCGACGCTGCAATGGCTGACGCAAACCTTCGGTACGCCGCAGATGGGACGCATTTTGCACCCGTTCTTCGGCATTGCGATTTTCGTCGCGCTGATGTTTATGTTTGTGCGTTTTGTGCATCACAACATCCCGGATAAGAAAGATATTCCGTGGCTGTTGAACATTGTCGAAGTATTAAAAGGCAATGAGCACAAAGTGGCGGATGTTGGTAAGTACAACGCCGGGCAGAAGATGATGTTCTGGTCGATCATGAGCATGATTTTCGTGCTGCTGGTGACCGGGGTGATTATCTGGCGTCCGTACTTTGCGCAGTACTTCCCGATGCAGGTTGTTCGCTACAGCCTGCTGATTCACGCGGCTGCGGGTATCATCCTGATCCACGCCATCCTGATCCATATGTATATGGCATTCTGGGTGAAAGGATCGATTAAAGGGATGATCGAAGGGAAGGTGAGCCGTCGCTGGGCGAAGAAACACCATCCGCGCTGGTATCGTGAAATCGAGAAGGCAGAAGCGAAAAAAGAGAGTGAAGAAGGGATATAATCTCTTTTGAACTTTAAGCTGAAAATGGCGCTTTAAGAAGCGCCATTTTTTTATTGCGTAACCAGACGGCGCAGTCGCGACACATCCACCGTTTTTTCAGCCTCTGCCAGGCTCCAGGCGTTTTGCAGATTCAGCCACATTTGCGGCGAACTGCCGATCACCACGGAAAGTTTAATTGCCATTTCTGGCGTCAAAGCTGCTTTTCCGGTCAGCAATCGGCTTGCCGTTGAGGGAGCAATTTCCATTGCTCTGGCAAACTCGCGCAGGCTGACATTAAGTTCGTCCAGTGATTCCTGAATAATGTCCCCCGGGCGGGGATGATTGGCCATTTTCATCAGTGTCTTTACTCTCAGTAGCGTTCCTTCACCAGGAGCACTATCATTATTGTTCCTTCCTACGCAACAATAATCCACTTAGCCATTTCATGTTGGAGAGTGTGCGATGCTGCGACCCGAACATGGCAGTCGCAGCAAAGGCCTCTTAGCGGCGGAAATCAATCACCATACGGCCACGGATTTTGCCTTCTTCCATCTCAGTAAAGATTGTGTTGATGTCCGCTAACGGACGCAGGGCGACCTTCGGTACCACTTTGCCTTCGGCGGCAAACTGGAAGGCTTCAGTTAAATCCTGGCGCGTGCCGACCAGCGAACCGACCACTTCAATACCATCCAGCACAAGGCGTGGGATATCCAGGCTCATAGACTCCGGCGGCAGACCGACTGCCACAACACGCCCGCCTGCACGGACAGCATCAACTGCCGAGTTAAACGCAGCTTTAGCTACCGCTGTCACCACCGCAGCGTGAGCGCCACCGGTTTTTTCCTGCACAATTTTGGCGGCGTCTTCGGTGCGTGAGTTAATCGCTAAATCAGCGCCCATTTCGGTTGCCAGTTTTAACTGCTCATCATTGACATCAATGGCGATCACTTTGGCGTTAAAGACATTCTTCGCGTATTGCAGGGCGAGGTTACCCAGACCGCCAAGACCGTAGATAGCAATCCACTGCCCTGGACGAATTTTTGACAGCTTAACGGCTTTGTAGGTGGTGACCCCCGCACAGGTAATGCTGCTGGCCGCCGCCGAGTCCAGGCCATCCGGCACTTTAACCGCGTAATCGGCGACCACGATGCATTCTTCAGCCATCCCGCCATCAACGCTGTATCCGGCATTTTTTACTGAACGGCAGAGCGTTTCGTTACCACTGTTACAGTATTCGCAATGACCGCATCCTTCATAGAACCACGCCACGCTGGCACGATCGCCTGGTTTTAATGAAGTGACACCTGGGCCAACTTCTGCCACCACACCAATACCTTCGTGTCCCAGAATCACGCCGGTTTTGTCACCAAAATCGCCATTCTTAACATGAAGATCGGTATGACATACACCACAACACTCCATTTTCAGCAGGGCTTCGCCATGTTTCAGTGAGCGCAGTGTTTTATCCGTAACGTCAACATGATGATCCTTCGTAACAACTGCAGCCTTCATAGTTCCTCCTTTTCGGATGATGTTCTGCATAGCAGGTGAGGCAAATGAGATTTATTCGCCACTACCCAGTATGGATGAGATCTGAAAAAGGGAGAGGGAAATTGCCCGGTAGCCTTCACTACCGGGCGCAGGCTTAGATGGAGGTACGGCGGTAGTCGCGGTATTCGGCTTGCCAGAAATTATCATCAATGGCCTGTTGCAGAGCTTCGGCGGAGGTTTTCACCGCCACGCCTTGCTGCTGCGCCATTTTGCCAACCGCAAACGCAATTGCGCGGGAGACTTTCTGTATATCTTTCAGTTCCGGTAGTACCAGACCTTCGCCGTTCAGGACCAGCGGCGAATACTGAGCAAGCGTTTCACTTGCCGACATCAGCATTTCATCGGTGATACGTGACGCGCCGGAAGCAATAACACCCAGCCCGATGCCCGGGAAAATAAAGGCGTTATTACACTGGGCGATAGGGTAGATTTTATCTTTCCATACCACTGGATTAAATGGACTGCCAGTGGCGACCAGCGCGTTACCTTCAGTCCAGGCGATAATGTCCTGCGGTGTTGCTTCGACGCGTGAAGTCGGGTTAGACAGCGGCATCACGATCGGACGCGGACAGTGTTTATGCATCTCACGGATGATCTCTTCCGTAAACAGCCCGGTCTGTCCTGAGACGCCAATCAGAATATCTGGTTTTACATTGCGCACCACATCCAGCAGTGACAGCACATCGCTGTCGGTATCCCAGTCACTGAGGTTTTCGCGTTTCTGCACCAGTTTGGTCTGGAAAGGCAGCAGGTTCGGCATCTTGTCGGTCAGCAGGCCAAAGCGATCGACCATAAAGACTTTCTGCCGCGCCGTTTCCTCGCTTAATCCTTCACGCTGAGTCTGGGCAATGATCATTTCGGCAATCCCGCACCCCGCAGAGCCTGCGCCGAGGAAGACAATCTTTTTCTCGCTCAGTTGACCACCCGCCGCGCGGCTGGCTGCGATCAGTGTGCCGACCGTTACCGCCGCGGTGCCCTGAATGTCATCGTTAAAAGAACAAATTTCATTGCGATAGCGGTTAAGTAACGGCATCGCATTTTTTTGTGCGAAGTCTTCAAACTGCAACAGTACGTCCGGCCAGCGTTGTTTCACAGCCTGGATAAATTCATCAACGAATTCATAGTATTCGTCGTCAGTGATACGCGGATTACGCCAGCCCATATACAGCGGATCGTTAAGCAGCTGTTGGTTGTTCGTCCCGACATCCAGCACCACCGGAAGGGTATACGCCGGGCTGATGCCGCCACAGGCGGTATAGAGTGACAGTTTACCGATCGGAATGCCCATCCCTCCGATGCCCTGGTCACCAAGCCCCAGAATACGTTCGCCGTCAGTCACCACAATCACTTTGATATTATGGTTTGGTACGTTTTGCAGAATATCGTCCATATTGTGGCGGTTCTGGTAAGAGATAAACACACCGCGTGAACGGCGGTAGATCTCAGAAAAACGCTCACAGGCTGCGCCGACGGTTGGGGTGTAAATGACTGGCATCATCTCATCAAGATGATTGTTTACCAGACGGTAGAAGAGGGTTTCGTTAGTGTCCTGGATGTTACGCAGGTAGATGTGTTTGTCGATTTCGGTTTTGAATCCCTGATACTGGATCCATGCTCGTTCCGCTTGTTCTTCGATGGTTTCGACCACTTCCGGCAGTAACCCCAGCAGGTTGAAGTTACGGCGTTCTTCCATGCTGAAGGCGCTGCCTTTATTCAACAACGGAAATTCCAGCAATACAGGGCCAGCGTAAGGGATATAAAGCGAACGCTGTTTTTTTGTTTTTGGTTCCATGTCACTCACTCTTTTTTGAATATCCATCCCTGGCACGCTTTTATCGTCTTTGCTTTACCGCCAGGGCGTCGGCCCCAAGTATAAAGCAGATAAAAACAAAAACACCATTGCGCAGGCAATGGTGTTTAATCGTCATTGAGGACTGATGGTTATGAATTACTTTTCAGCGGGGCGTTTTCTGCCGGTTGGGTTATTTACCACGCTGGATTTGTCACCTTCAGTAACTATTTTGCGCTGGTTAGATATTTTATGGTCCAGTCCAAGAATATGACGTGCCTGACGGTTCGATTTCATTTTAACTCCTCAATCCTGTTGCTAGTTTTAAGGACAACATCGCCGTAGCGAAGAAACACGTGCTAAACCCCTAAATTAGGTTGCCGATCAAGCATAGCACCTTAAAGTGTAGGGTGCTGGCCACTGACCACATAATTGATCGTTTGCTGGTAGATATCACTGAGGATGTCGTTATCAGAAGCTTCCACCCATTTGGTCAGCTCCATGAGAATGTCATCTTCAGTGACAACACCGTGCTCTGCCCGAAGGCCTTGCTCAATGGCATTAACCAGAGCGGGTTCTGCTGTTGAATTTTCTGCCTGATAATAAGTAAACATAGTGATTCTCCGTGTCTGTGTATTTATGGTGTCTGCTACGGATCGCAGATTTATAAAGCACATTCAGCATGGCAAATATTTGCCGCTTCGTTGTTAAGATTAGTCCTGGTTGATAATTTTTATATTTTAACCCCATGATATTGATAGGTATTATTATTGTGGTGAGTTGAATGATATTGATGCAATATCTCTTGATATATATATTCCCGGTAATCTATTGTGGGAATTTAATTTAAGTGCAGAAGTAATATTTTCGCCGGATTTTATTCGGAATAACCTGCTTATCCTCGTGCGGTTTCTCACGTAGTCTATAATTTCCTTTTTAAGCCCACAGGAGAGCAACAATGACAATCCATAAGAAAGGTCAGGCACACTGGGAAGGCGATATCAAACGCGGGAAGGGAACTGTATCCACCGAGAGCGGCGTGCTGAACCAACAGCCGTATGGATTTAACACGCGTTTTGAAGGCGAAAAAGGAACCAACCCTGAAGAACTGATTGGCGCAGCGCATGCCGCATGTTTCTCAATGGCGCTTTCATTAATGCTGGGGGAAGCGGGATTCACGCCAACATCGATTGATACCACCGCCGATGTGTCGCTGGATAAAGTGGATGCCGGTTTTGCGATTACTAAAATCGCACTGAAAAGCGAAGTTGCGGTGCCGGGTATTGATGCCTCTACTTTTGACGGCATTATCCAGAAAGCAAAAGCAGGATGCCCGGTTTCTCAGGTACTGAAAGCTGAAATTACGCTTGATTACCAGTTGAAATCATAAAGCGTTGCCGTATGACGCGTCAGGCGCGTGATTGCCTGATGCGTTGTTAGCGTCTCTACAGCGCCCGCCAGCACCGGATCTCACGTCCGTCCTCCCTTATTGTTAATGATTGCCGGACTTCACACCCGTGGGTTGCCAGAGGGCAACGTTCGCAGAAAAAACAGCCTTGTGGCAACGTGCGGTTTCCTGGTAGATCCGTTTTACGTAATGCCCATTCTTCCTCCAGCGGTTTATCAATGGCGGGGAGGGAATCCAGCAATAATCGGGTGTATGGATGTGCCGGAGCTGTCAGCACCTGTTGCGCGTCTCCTAATTCCACAATCTGTCCGAGATACATCACCGCCACCCGATCGCTCATATGACGTATCACGGAGACATTGTGTGAAATCAGCACATAAGTCAGCTCGCGATTTTCCTGTAGCGTTACCAGTAAATTGAGGATCTGCGCCTGCACGGAGATATCCAGCGCCGAGGTTGGTTCATCAAGCACAATCACGTCAGGCTGCGAAGAGAGTGCTCTGGCAATGGCGATACGTTGCCGCTGCCCGCCTGAGAACGCATGAGGCAAGCGATCGAGATACTCCGGACGAATACCCACCTGCACAGCCAGCTCCTCTGCCAACGCTCGCCGCTGTTGTTCACTACTACGCTTAGCAATCCAGAGCGGTTCCGTGATGATGCGCCACACCGGTAAGCGCGGATTAAGCGAAGAGAGCGGGTCCTGAAACACCATCTGCATAATGCGTTGTGATCCTGAACGGATGTACTGCCCGTGGCTCGGTTGCAGCATACCCATTAAAAGCTGTGCGAGGGTGCTTTTGCCGCAGCCTGACTCACCGACGATCCCTAAGGTTTCACCACGACGGATCTGTAAATCAATACCATTGATGGCATGAACATGTTCCGTAGTTTTACCAAGCCAGTTTTTTCGGGCAGGGAAATTGATATGGACGTCGCGTAACGTTAATAACGTATCAGACACTAATGACCTCCTGCTGCGGATACCAACAGGCGCAGCGGTGGTTGTTGTCACCACACGCTGTCAGCGCCGGGACGTTTTCACACTGTGTACCTGCCGCATAGCAACGATCGCGAAAAGCGCAGCCGTCAGGCAAATGGGTGAGGTTTGGTACCGTCCCCGGAATAGCGGGTAATGGCTGGCGCGGTATTCCATGTTCCGGTGCGCATTGCAGCAAACCAATGGTATACGGATGCCGGGGATGATGGATAACGTCTGCCGTCACGCCGCTCTCAATCACGCTTCCGGCATACATCACGTAAACGCTATCGCACAGTTGCGACACCACGGCCATATCATGGCTGATGAACAGTACCGCAGTTCCACTGGCGCGGGCTTTATGTTTAAGCAGACGCAGTACCTGCAACTGTACCGTGACGTCCAGCGCCGTAGTCGGTTCGTCGGCAATAATCAATTGCGGCTCGCAGGAGAATGCCAGCGCAATCATTACCCGCTGGCGCATACCACCTGAAAGCTCAAACGGATAGCGCGACATAACTTCCACGGCATCCGGGATTTGCATCTCTTCCAGCAGGGCAATCGCTTTAGCTCTGGCTTCCCGACGACTTATTGGTTGATGATGGCGGATCACGTCCATCATCTGAAGACCTATTCGACGTGTCGGATTGAGGGCGGTCATCGGTTCCTGAAAGATCATCGCCACTCGTGCGCCGCGCCACTGACGAAGCTGCTTTTCCCGAGCGTTAAGAACATCTTCTCCCAGCAGTGAAATATGTCCCCGATGTACGCAATAACTGCCCGTCGGTAGCAGACGCATAATCAACATTGCAGTGACTGATTTACCCGAGCCGGATTCTCCCACCAGACCGACAATTTCACCGCGGTTGATTTTCAATGACACATTGTTGAGCGCGTGAACGTCGCCGTTAAAACCGGGGAAACTCAAATGCAGTTGTTGAATGTCCAGAACGGGTTGAGTCATGACTGCTTTCCTCCTGCTTTCGGGTCAAGCAGATCGCGAATACCATCGCCAAAGAGATTAAACCCGACGGCGGTAAGCAAAATCGCTGCCCCCGGAAATGCGCAATACCACCATTGATCGAGCACATAGTTGCGACCATTCGCCACCATCGCCCCCCATTCAGCACTCGGTTGTTGAGCACCAAGGCCAATAAATCCCAACGTGGCGGCCATTAAAATCGCGCTACCGATATCCAGCGATGCCTGCACAATCAGCGGCGGCAGGGAGTTACGTAAAATATGCCAGTTGATCAGATGCCAACGCGACGCACCAAAGGTTTTCGCCGCCTGAACATAGGTATACTGGCGAACAACTAATGTTTGCCCCCGCGCCAGGCGCACATAAAAGGGAATTCGTACAATAGCAATCGCCAGCATGGCGTTAAACAAACTCGGCCCGAGAGCGGCTGCCAGTGCCATTGTCAGTACCAGCGAAGGAATCGACAGCATAATGTCCATGATGCGCATGATAATCGCGTCTGCGCGTCCGCCAAGCACACCGGATAGACACCCGAGTAGCGACCCCATCATACCTGCAATGGCGACCACCACTAATCCGGCGAGAATTGATTGCTGACTGCCGACCAGTACGCGGCTGAACAGATCGCGTCCCACTTCATCGGTGCCAAACCAGTGCGCCGCAGAAGGCGGCAAAAGGCGGGCGGTTAAATCAATGGCGTTGGGATCATGCGTCGCCAGCCACGGTGAAAAAATCATCATCAATAGCATTAATACAATGATGACTGCGCCGGTCACGGTGAGCGGGCTGCCTTTCAGCATCCATACCAGTTTTGCACCGTTAAATCGCGTTTGTTTTGGTGGGCGCACGGCTGACGTTTCCTCGCTTAGCATCATTCACCACCTCCACGTCCGATACGCGGATCAATCCACAAATAGAGCAAATCCACCACCAGGTTCACCAGCACATAAGCAAACGAAACCACGACGGCAAAGCCCATCACTGCCGGGAAGTCGAGCGCCTGTATTGATGTTACTACCCATGCACCCATTCCGGGCCAGGCAAAAACGGTTTCGGTGAGCACTGCGCCATACAACAAATCGCCCAGTGCCAGTCCCAATACGGTAATCGAGGGGATCAACGCATTGGGTAGCGCATAACATAAAACGATATACCAGCCGGGCAAGCCGCTGGCCCGGGCGGTACGAATGTAGTCTTCACTCAATTGTTCCAGCATCGCTGAGCGGATCTGGCGGGCGACAATCCCCAGGTGAACGAACGCCAGCGTTAATGCCGGTAAGATAAGATGTTGCAACGCATTGAAGAAGACCTCACCGTTGCCTTCAAGCAGCGCATCGAGCAGATAAAAGCCGGTAACGTGCGTTGGTGGATCCAGCCAGTCATCAAGCCTTCCGCCGCCGGGAAGAATTTGCAGATGTCCATAAAACAGCACAATGACGCCCAGCCCAAGCCAGAACGCAGGTGTGGAGATTCCGGTAATGGCCATTATTCGCACCAGATGATCCAGCCAGCGATTTCGCCAGACTGCAGAGAGTATGCCCAGCGGGATGCCAATCAGAAGTGCCAGCAGCAGGGCACAAAAAGCCAGTTCCAGCGTCGCCGGGAAAAATATACGCAACTCTTCCAGCACCGGACGCCCGGTACGAATGGATGTTCCCAGATCACCCTGAAACAGATCGCTGACGTAGCGGTAAAACTGTACGTACAGTGGCTGGTCCAGCCCCAGTTGCTGGCGAATATTTTCCACGATGGCATCGCTGGCGCGGTCGCCAGCCAGCAACCGCGCCGGATCGCCGGGGATAAGATGCGAGATAATAAACGTAATTACGCAGACGCCCGCCACCACGAGCACCAGCCCCCAGCAGCGTTGGCGTAAAATGCTCCAGAAGGTCACGTTATTTACTCATGGTATTGATATTGAAGACCTGTTCCAGCATGGGATTGAACACAAAGCCTTTCACCTCTTTGTTCATCGCCAGTTGGTAGTTTTTCTGGAACAGATACACATAAGCAGCGTCATCAATGACGATTTTCTGTGCCTGCTGGTAGTCCCGGGTACGCTGCGTCTGGTCGGTGGTCGCTAGCGCATTGCGCAGTAACTTATCGACCTCACTGTTTTCATAGAACGAGCGGTTACCCGGCAGACCTTTTTTGTCGGACTCAAACCAGTAATTCATAAACATATACGGGTCGGCAAAATCCGGACTCCAGTTGCCAATCGCGATGTCGTAATCACCTTTACCCACTCTGTCGCGCATGGTGGCGTTCGCCAGCTTTTCCAGCTTCACATTGATGCCCAGCTTGTTGAGACTGGATTGTGTCGCCAGAGCAATAGGCTCCCAGTTCGGATCATTATCAGAATAGAGAAACGTCAGGCTGGTGGGTTTGCTCGTCACTTTATCCCATTCGGCTTTGGCTTTCGTTTCGTCATGGTTGTATTGCATTGCCGTCGCATCGTATCCCCACATGCCTTCCGGAATCGGGCCGCGCATTTGTTTTCCGTTACCACTCAGAATGCCGTTAACCATACCCTGATAATCGGTAGACCAGGAAATGGCCCGACGCAGATCCGCCTGATTAAGTGGCGCTTTGCTGTTATTCAGATACAGATAGGTGACGCGCAGTGACGGATACTCTGCCACATTGACTTTGTTTTCCTGCTTCAGTGCGTTGAGTTGATCCACCGGCAGCGCATCGGCAATGTCAATGTCGCCACGGGAGAGCTGCAGGCGACGGGAAGCACTTTCACCGATAATTTTTACCGATACCCGTTTGAAATTCGGTTTATTGCCGGGGTAATGCGGATTTGGCACCAGAACTAATTGCTGACCTTTTTGCCAGCTTTTCAGCATAAACGGTCCGGAGCCAGCGGTATTTTGCGCGAGGAAACCACGGGCATCATCCGCCGCATGCTCCTTTAAGACCGCCGGATTGATAATGGATGCACCGTCATTCGCCAGCGTGTAGAGGAACGGTGCGAATGGCTGGCTAAGGGTAAACCTCACTGTATGTTCGTCGGGAGCATCAATCTTTAAATCTTTGGGAAATGCTTCTGCTGGCCCCTGGCCGATTTTTAGTAACCGCTCAAAAGAGAGTTTTACTGCTTCGGCAGTGACAGGTGTGCCATCGGCAAATTTAGCGTCGTTTTTCAGGGTGAACGTCCACTCTTTTTGATCGTCAGACGCTTTCCAGCTACTTGCCAGATCGCCTTCAACGTCGGTTGAGCCTTTATCACCGTCCGTTTTGTACTGAACCAGTCGCTGATAAGACGGGTAGGTCACTGTCCAGTCGTTATTATCAATTGTCACCGCTGGGTCGAGGGTTTGTGGGTCGGCAGCTTTACCGATCACCAGCATATCTTTCGGTACGGCGGCGTGCGCAACCGGCATTGTTGTGGCAAGGACGATCGCGAGCAATGTAGGACGAAACAAAATCGATCTCTTCATGACAGTTTCCTGATTAACTGGCGTGCTGTGTGCCAGGGGATATAAAACAGGTGAATTGATCAGCGAGTAGTGGGTAACTCGCTGCCTGGGGTAATTCGAAGTGCCACCATTCGCTCGGGATACCGACAAAGCCACCGCCAGTCATAATCGCATTCAGCAACAGCCGATTGCGCTGAGCGGCTGGCGGGACGGAAGGGTGATAAGCATGGGAACGTTCGTGCATTTCATCGAACTCTGCACCCATATCCAGTATGTTCCCGTGCTCATCACGAAGCGTCAGGTCGATCGCCGTGCCACGGCTGTGATTAGAACCGACCGCCACATCAACAACATATTGCGGGTCTGGGCAGGCTTGCCACAACATCGCCTGTGCTTGTTGTGGGCGATACGCATCGTAAATCACCAGTTGTAAGCCTGACAGCTGGGCGATACTGATACTTTTCGCCAGCGCGGTAATCGCATCCTTGTGTAACAGACAACGCGCTTGCTGATAAATAGCTTTACCTGTGATGTTATCAGCGCAGGCGTATTTCAGTTCGATCTCCAGATCAGGGAAGGTCACGGCTAAATCAACCAGTTCGGTGGTATCCGACATAAACGGTTCCTGTATAAGACAAAAATTGCTGCGCTTTCCGCTTATGCAGATCTCATGCCATGCCGGGATAAGCGCCAGAATGCTGGCTTAAAGTTATATTTTTTAACTTTTGATCAACATTTGTGCAGCGTAGTGCAGTTTTGGTGCAAGAGGGGAAGTTAAGGAAGGAATCTCCCGGAATCGTAGCTGAAATCACAGTATTTAAGTGACAGTGTCACGTTAAAAGAAAACCCGCGAGTGCGGGCGAGAGGAAAATGTCAGATTTTCAGCGGTAACACGCTGCTCATCCAGCCTGGAATTTCTTCGGCGGGTAGGGGGCGGGAAAAGAAATATCCCTGAATAACGCGACAGTGGATCTTGCGTAGCATCTCAAATTGCTCTTTGGTTTCGACGCCTTCCGCCACGACGGTTAAATTAAGGCTTTGCCCAATGCTGGTAATGGCTTCAAGTAAGGCAAGGATGCGTTTTTCGGTCAGACAACGATCGACAAAACTTTTGTCAATTTTGATTTCCGTTACTGGAAGACTGACTAAGCGGGATAATCCGGAAAAGCCCGTGCCAAAATCATCTACCGATAAACCCACGCCCATATCGCGCAGGATCTGAATGCGCTTAAAGATTTCGGTATCGTGTTCCATCATCATGCTTTCCGTGATTTCTACCGTCAGCTGGTGGCCGTCAATACCCCAGGCTTGCATTGCATCAGACACCTGATTAGGCAGCTGATTACTGCGAAAGTGCAGCGCCGACAAGTTCACGGATAACGCCGGGATATGAATATTCTGGCTACGCCATTCTGCTAACTGACGGCAAGCTTCCGCGATGACCCAGCGTCCAATATTTTCGATTTCACCGATCTCTTCTGCGAGAGGAATAAACCGTGAAGGGGGCACATGACCATGCAGGGGATCGTGCCAGCGAGCAAGGGCTTCGATGCCGTACAGTTCACCCGTTTCTGCGAAGATTTGTGGCTGGTAAACCAGTTTCAGTTGGTTATTGCTAATTGCTTCTTTCAGCGCCGCGCCTAAAACCAAACGCTCTTTTACCATTTCGTTCATCGCCGGGCTGAAGAACTGCCAGCCGTTACCGCCATTTTTGCGAATAAAATCCATTGCATTGTGAGCAGTGGAGAGCAGGTAATCGCGGTTTTTACCCACGTCGTAGCTGATGCCAATGCTCAAGGTGAGCGGGAATGGTTTATCGTCAATCATTATCGGCTTGCTGACCACATTCCGTAGCTCATCGGCGATCTGCGTAATGTTACTGACGTCGTTTTCGAGGCTCACGAGGACAAACTGCGTACCTTCGATACGACAGAGATATTGATCCGGTTTGAGTTTTTCACGAAAGCGATTGACCACTTCCAGCAATGCCTGATCGGCCCACGCATAGCCAAGGCTATCAATCACATCCTGAATATGGTCAACACCGATGAGATACACCACTGGAGAGACGGCTTTGTCGACCAGGTCATCGAGGTAATTGTGCAGGTTATTGCGATTTGGCAGACCGGTCATCGGATCAAATTGGATGAGTTGTTCAATATGCTGACGGCTTTTTTCCTGTTCCAGCGCCAGCGCGGCCATATGCTGGCTGATATCTGCCACGCGTTCGATAAAGGCGCTGGTTTCTGCTCCTGACGAGGTTTTAATTTGCAGGATCCCCGCCGGCGCGCCATCACGCTGACGAATGGTCGCTGACCAGCTTTGCGCATTTTGAACTTCTGTACCGTGCGAAGATGACGCCCAGTGTATCGGCATCCCGTTGCGCAGCGCGTACAGCGAAACATGCGATTCGTTGAGTACAGATTCGATGTTACGACAAATGATTTCCCCCATTTCATGAAATGGCGGGCTGCTGCACATGGCGGCGAGAATATTGCCTTCAAGCTGGCGGATTTGCCGTTCTTCGGTGATATCCGAGAAGGTCATTACCAGGTTCTGCAGATGCGCGAGCACGTCATAAACCGGGCTGATAGAGGCTTTAATCCAGATTTTTTCACCGGTGCGCGTCAACAGCAGAAATTCATCCTGATCGCGGGCGGTTTTCCATAGCAACTGTTGTAAACGAATGCGGTTATCGGCAGGGAATTCAGGAATGTTAAGGAGTGAATCGGGCTGCATACCGCTGGCTTCGCTAATGCAGTAACCAAACATTTCGGTAAATGCGCGATTGCACTGCACAATATGGCGTTCCGGATCGAGGACAATCACCGGTCGGTCGAGATGGTCAACGGCAATAATCAATTGTCGGGTCTGTTCTTTTTGCGCCATTTCTACGCTGGCATCCCGTACCAGCGCCAGGTAATAAACTTTCCCCTCGGCGCTCACTTTCGATAGCGCAAAACGGGTCCAGATTTTACTGCCGTCTTTTTTCTCCAGCTGCAGCTCCCGACTCATCCCCTCGACGCGCGCTTTACCGCCTTCACGGTTATGACGAATGTATTCAGGATGCGCAGGACGCAAATCCCGCGGAATCAGCATATCAATGTTATTGCCAATGACTTCTTCACGTTTGTACCCCCAGAGCTTCTCTGCGGCGGGGTTGAAAAACATCACTTCATCATTTTCGTTAATTAACACCGCACCCATCATATTTTGCTCAAGGGCGGGGAAAAAAATGCCATCGGCGGCATTATCCGCATCGGTTAGCTTCATAATTACCTCTGCATCCTGACGCATCTAAAGACTGGCTTTCCAGAGTTCAACACGGTTTCTACCTCGTCTTTTGGC
This sequence comes from Escherichia sp. WS568, assembly GCF_046486085.1. Lineage (NCBI taxonomy): Bacteria > Pseudomonadati > Pseudomonadota > Gammaproteobacteria > Enterobacterales > Enterobacteriaceae > Escherichia > Escherichia sp. WS568. The sequence goes on along the minus strand of NZ_JBJQMC010000023.1, from coordinate 23,490 downwards.
GATATACAGAGCTTCATCGGCTATTTGAATGAGGCGCTCATAGTCAGGATGACCATTAAACATGGCGGCACCGATGGAAAGTGAGAGGGCAATATCCTCGCCGTTTGCGGCTTTCAGTTTGGTTTTCTCCACCCGACTGCGAATACGTTCTGCGGTACGTAACGTTTCGTTTTCCGAAGCTTCAGTCAAAACAATGATAAATTCATCGCCCCCGTAGCGGAAAACATAATCACTACTGCGGACGTTGTCATAAAAGGCCTGAGAGACTTTACGCAGAATTTCATCGCCAGTGTTATGGCCCCACGTATCGTTAATCTCTTTGAATTTATCAACGTCAATAATCAGCACTGACAGCGGTGTACCGGTCCGGTTGGCATGGGCAATTTCGCGTTTGAAGATCGTCGGCAGGAAACGGCGGTTAAGTAATTTCGTCAGTACATCCATACCGACTTCGTGGCGCGATACTTCTTCAAACAATTCACGCAACAAGGTAATAATTTGCGATACGGTATTTCTTATCTGTAATAAAAATTTCACCCGTAAACTTCTGTTATTCAAATTCCTGGTGTTACGCATGGTTTGATTGAAAATACCGTCGAAATCCTGAATCAGACGGGAGATATGGCCCACTTCGGCTATGCCGCTAAAATAATGTCGACCTTTATGGTTAAACCACAGGCCAAAATCAGCCTGGCTTAAAGGCAAACTACTGCCTAAATCAGAATCCAGCAGGACTTTATAGATAATATCTATTTCCCATGAAAGTATTGAGGCTATTTGCCGTTCTTTTTCTTCTTCGGCATTTTCCAGTAACGAGAAGATACGATAGTTTTCATCTTCCTTTGAGGCACTACTGTCACTAAAGGTAAACGCGCGGGTCATCACTTCCATAGCGATATCAATACTGTTAATCGAGAAATGGTAGACCTGAAGTTTTTCCGCGGCGGAATAATCCGAAGAGAAGATGACCGGATAGAGGATTTTTTTCAGCACCCGAAACCCCATCTCGACAATTTCTACCGGAATTCCTATGCGGGCATGCACTTCCGCGACGGTATGCTGGATTTGTATTAGCCTTTCGACATCGTCAACCTGGGCAGAAAGCACGTTAATAATCCAGCGTTCCATCGCACTTTTCAACTGCCGCTCAACTTGTTCATTACTCAAGAATTCTTCGGCATGCGGGTCGATACGGACAATTCGGTAAAACTCAATACTCAGATAATGGGCATGCGCAACGGCAATTTCCGCGGCTTTAGCACGAATGAGCGGATCTGCTTGTTCGACAAGCCCGGTCCACTCATCTTTCATTCTTTTAAAATACATCTCCATAATTCACACCCTTATAAGGCTGGGAAAGCAGACGGAATCAAAACGAAACGCAACGTGCGAGATCGACTAACTGCACCATACTCTCCTGAAATATGAAGATATACTGAAAACAAATAAGCGACTTAGGACAGTTTCAATCTACGCTACTGTTCTTCAGAAGAGTATAGCCCATCGTAATTATTTTTCGGTGACAGCGAATATCGTATGTTTTTTCATGTTCATACATTTTTATTAGGGGATTTATGACTGTTTAACTAAGTGTGGTTAATTGCGTAGTTAATTTGACTTAAGTAAGCATGATTACTAGTGGGATATTTCAAGAGGGTAACAAGCCGGGGGGAAAGCACCGGCTTGTTACAAAGTAAGAATGGGAGTTTAACTGCCCCAACGACTTTGCAGATAGCTGACCGCTTGTTGAGTCTGTGGCTTATTCAGATAGTCCTCACGGAACAAGATTGTGCCGCTAATTTCTGGCACGGCATCGTTAAGATCGAGCTGCTTTTTCAGTTCCGGTACGCCGCCGTTAATTATCCAGTCTGGCTCTATCTTTGAAGGTTCACCCACTTTATAGAAGGCGATACCGATATACAGGCGGGTCCTGGTCGGTTTAACGACATCCGCCCACCATTTTGCCAACACGTCATAACGCGCGGCACTCCGTGAGAATGGCCAGTAAATTTGGGGAGCAATGTAATCCAGCAACCCTTGTTCCACCCATCGACGGGTATCAGCGTAGGATTCGTCATAGGCTGCCGCGCCTCGGGTATCGGAACCGAGCGGATCGTGTGATCGGTTACGCCACACGCCTGCCGGGCTAACGCCAAATTCGACTTCCGGCTTAATGCTTTTAATGGTGTGCGATACCTTCGCAATTAACTGCTGAGTATTGTTGCGCCGCCAGTCTGCTTTTGACGCAAATGCGCCGCCGTATTTGCGGTACGTTTCATTATCATTTAGCCGTGAACCTGGCGACTCAGTATAGAAATAGTCGTCAAACTGCACGCCATCTACCGGATAGCGGGAAACCACTTCTGCAACTATTGATGTGATCCAGTCCTGAACCTCAGGTATGCCCGGGTCGAGGACAAAGCGATCGCCGGACGTTCTGATCCAGTCGCGGTGTTGCACATAGACGCTCGCCGGTTGTTGAGACAGGGTGCTATTCAGTTCCCTGATAGTACCGGGCTTCGTATTAACCGATACGCGATAGGGGTTAAACCAGACGTGTACTTTCATCCCACGCTTGTGGGCTTCGTCGAGCATGAATTGCAGCGGATCGTAACCCGGATTTTCACCAATCTTACCGGTCATAAGATCGGACCACGGCAAAATTTTCGATGGCCACAGGGCGGTACCGTCTGGCTTGACCTGGAAAAAGACCGTGTTTATGCCGAGACGTTGCAGATGATCCAGTTTGTCGATCATCGCCTGTTGTTGTACACGGGCCCGGCTGGTGGGGTTACTAATGTTAACCGAGGAAACCGGTGGCCAGTCGAGGCGAGACACCGTGGCCAGCCAGATGCCACGCATCGGTTGTGACGATTGTTGCGTCGTGGCTGGTGGCTTTGAACCCGCTGGTGGTGTCACCATGGACTCTGGAGGCGTGCTTTTACAACTACACAGTAAAAGTGCCAGTGCAACCAGTATCGCTGGTCTTCTAATCGCTAATTTCTCGTTTCGGGAGCAGATATCCATATGTGCTGGTTTCCGGTAAACAGATGTGCGCTCATTCTCGTACTTATCCCGGTTAAGTCAATACGACAGCAAGCACGAAAAAGGGAGCGATGAATTATCGCTCCCTTGTCTTATAACCATTCAGACATGGTTAGTGTTTCTTGTCATTCATCACAATATAGTGTGGTGAACGTGCACGCGGGTGCAGGAAGAAGTGACCTTTTGGTGCGTTCTGACTGTTGATTGGCTCCAGAGTAACGCCGGTATTCCCTTTGCCTTTACGATCATGAACAGCATAGAGAATAAAGGGCAGGGCAAGTACCACCAGGAAACTCACGACCAGTAATTCAACATACATATCGGTAGAGTCACCCTGGATGTTATCCGGCGGCAGGAAGGAAACAATAAACGCCATAATTGAAGTCAGCAGACCGACAATAGCCACGACCAGTTTCACCCCTTTACCACCAGGGATATTAAATGTGCGTTTTAAGTCAGGATGTTTAAGAACCAACACAATGTAGCCAATAAACAGCATGAAATAAGCACACAGATAAATCACCACCGTCAGTGCCAGTGCGATCAGGAAGGACATGTTGTTACCGCCACCGGTATTGGTGAGGATGATCAACGCGATAGAAGTAATCACCAGCTGCGAAATGACCAGCGTTACCGGTACGCCATTTTTGTTCATTTTAGCGAATGCTGCTGGCAGCAGGTTTTTCTGCGCTGTGACATACATCCCGCGAGAAGGACCAACAATCCAGGAAGCGATTTCCGCCAGAACACCCAGCAACAGCAGTGCGGAGATCACGCGAACCGTCCACTCAATTTCCGGTGCCACATGTGACATCAGAACGGTAAAGGTTTGCATTACCCCTGCGGAGAGGTTGATTTCATTACCCGGAATGACCATCGCAATAGACAAACCGCCAACAGAGCTTAAGCAGATTGCCGCTACCATCAGCAGTAACATAGCCAGTGGATAGTCGCGCCCGGGGTTGCTCATTTCATTGACGTGGGTTGCGGAAGCTTCAACGCCCATATAACTCAAAATGAAGGCAACAAATACAACCAGGGTGCCCACTTTAGAGAAGTCAGGGAAGAAGGTCTTCGCATCCATTTCGATAGCAACGGGGGCACCGGAGTGCAGATAAATAGCCGCTAATGCGATCAAAATAAATGCAGGTAACAGGATACCGGCGAAGAAGCCAACTTTAGCAATGCGCGCCGTGTATTTCGTGCCACCAAACTGCGTTAATGCCAGCGCCCAAAGAATGATGAGTGCTGCAATAGTTTTGGTAATGGGGTCTTCATTCAGCGCTGGCCATTTCAGGATGTAGGAGAGTGCCCCTAACACGAAATAGAGCATCGGAATAAAACCAATGGCGATTTGCAGATAACCAAATGAGATCGCTGCAAATCCCCATCTCGGCCCCAAAGTATTTGATACCCAGGCGAAGACGCCACCTTCTTCCCAGCCGTCGACGGTAGCCATTTCCGCAGCACAAAGTCCCACGGGAATAAACCATAAAATCCCGCCTAATAGCAGGAAGAAGACTAATGAAAAGCCCGATGTTGCGAAGGTAGGGTATTCATAAACAGCCATTACCATCGATGCCGTTATGGCAAAGAATCCGAGTAATGTGAGCTGCTTAGCTTTACCTGTCTGTACTGATGTAGCCATATTATCCCCCTAAAACGGTATTCCTGTCGGAACCGCACCTGTTTTGTTCTGAAGCGTATTCAGAACAATATTTTCCGTTGCTAATGCCAGTGAACAGACTTTGGAAATTGTCCCGAAACGGGTGTGTTTCGGGACACCGTTACCGTTAAACGTTATCAGGTATGTTTAAAGCTGTTCTGCTGGGCAATACCCTGCAGTTTCGGGTGATCGCTGAGATATTTCAGGGAGGCTTTGTAGTCTTCCAGCAACAGTTCAGCAAAGTCCATTTCGAAGCCGCGACGACACATAATGCGCATCACCACGATGTCAGTGGCTTCACCGCCGAGAGTGAAGGCCGGAACCTGCCAGCCGCGCAGACGCAGACGTTCAGAGAGGTCGTAGAGGGTGTATCCCGGATCTTCACCATCTTTCAGTTTGAAGCAAACCGCCGGGATGCCTTCGTCCGGGCGACCGGTACAGATAAACTCATACGGTCCCAGTTTGGCGATTTCATCCGCCAGATAAGCGGCAACCTGGTAGGAAGCGTTCTGTACTTTGGTATAGCCTTCACGACCGAGGCGCAGGAATTCATAGTACTGTGCAATCACCTGACCCGCCGGGCGGGAGAAGTTGATGGCGAAAGTCCCAATCTGACCGCCGAGGTAGTCAACGTTGAACACCAGTTCCTGCGGCAGCGCTTCTTCATCACGCCAGATAACCCAGCCGCAGCCCAGCGGAGCCAGACCGAATTTATGGCCTGAAGCACTGATCGATTTCACACGCGGCAGGCGGAAGTCCCAGACGATATCCGGGGCGACGAACGGTGCCAGGAAGCCACCGCTGGCGGCGTCGATGTGCATGTCGATGTCGATACCGGTGTCGGCCTGGAATTTATCCAGCGCATCGTGCAGCGGCTGCGGGAACTCATAGTTACCGGTGTAGGTCACGCCGAAAGTCGGCACCACGCCGATGGTATTTTCGTCGCAGGCTTCAATCATGCGTTTCGGGTCCATAAACAACTGACCGGGGCGCATAGGGATCTCACGCAACTCCACATCCCAGTAGCGGGCGAATTTATGCCAGCAGATTTGCACCGGACCGCACACCAGGTTTGGTTTATCCGTTGGTTTGCCTGCAGCTTCCATACGCTTGCGCCAACGCCATTTCATCGCCATCCCGCCAAGCATACAGGCCTCGGAAGAACCAATGGTGTTGGTGCCAACGGCCTGACCATTTTTCGGCGCAGGCGCATGCCACAGATCGGCAACCATGTTTACGCAACGCAGGTCGATGGCTGCGGATTGCGGATATTCTTCTTTGTCGATCCAGTTTTTGTTAATGGATAAATCCATCAACTTGTGGACGTTTTCGTCGTCCCAGGTCTGGCAGAAAGTGGCCAGGTTCTGACGAGCGTTGCCATCAAGATATAATTCGTCATTGATAATCTGAAATGCGACATCGTCGCGCATTTCGTGCAGCGGAAAACGTTTTGATTCTGCGATAGTGGAAATAGACTTTGCACCAAAACGTGAATCGAGTAGTTCCGACCTTAAATCCGTTACTTGCTTCTTATCCATTTTAAACTCCTTAAAATGATTGGATCGCATTAAAAAAGTAGGATTTATCGATAAAGTAAGCAAGTGCAAAGGACTCGTGTTTAAATAACAAAATCCTAATGTTATTTATCGCGAGATATTATGCGAATTATATTTTATCATTGAAAATCAATATATTATTGAATTCTTGGGTGGTGGCAAGGTGTTTTATGCTGTTATTTTTATGCACTTTCTACGCCTCCTGAATTATCACGTAAAAATCAGACCTTAAAATATCACTATTAGCACTCGGCTATTATTTTGAACGCATTTATAAAATTATTACATAAAAATGGCGAATATTGCTAAAATCCCCGCCAACGAGGTGTTGACGGGGCTGTTATTATTTTGGCAATAATACTCCGGTATAGGTATTCACCGGATGAGAAAGATATTGTTTAACGGCAGTGTTAACATTCTCTACCGTCATTTGTTTCAATAATTGCTCCTGCTCAGTCCATGCTGCAGGATCGTCATATTGAATAAGACTATTTACAATGGTGTTCGCTAATTGTTGAACGCTACGCTGTTGGATATCGAGGCTGCGCTGAACGTTTTGCTGGTATTCATTCAGTTCTTGCTCACTGATCCCTTTAGCCAGGCGCTTAACCATCACTTCATTCGCTAACGTTAACAGTTCATCATGTCGTTCTGGTTGACAAGTAAAAGCCAGCAAATGACTGATATCTTTGGCCTGAGGATCAACCGAGAGGCGAGAAGAAACGCTGTATGCTCCAGATGCCTGTTCACGAATATTAACGCGTAGATCTTTTGCCAGTGCGACGTTAAAAGCATCGAGCGCCATACGCGTCTCCAGATTTACAGGTGTCCGGGAATCATAACGCTTCCACTGTGAAACCTGTGCCACAGGTTCATTTTGTTCTTTTACAGTAACCGATGCGTTGTCCGTCGCGCGAGTTAATGGTTTACCTGCGGCTAATGGCGAATCAGAGTGTTTGATTGATCCTAAGTAACGCGTAATTAACGCCACGAGTTTGTCTTCTGCGACATTACCGACAATGACAAAGGTGATATCCGCTGGAGATGAAAACAACTGGCGATCGGCAGCCAGCGCATCTGCGGCAGTAAACTGTGCAATCTGATTTTCTTGCAGTAATTTCGTGCGGTCATCAGCATAGCGCGTCTCATACATCTGCTGGGCGAATTTCTCCGCTGGACGCTGGTCGAGCGTTTTCAACGCCTGAATTTGAGCATTTTGTAGCGATGCCCAAATATTATCGTTAATCGTGCTGTGGGTGATTCGCTGGTTAATCAACTGGAAACCAGGTTCAGGGTTATTAGTCCGCGCGCTAACAGAGAGCAATGTATTCATGCCACTGACTTTACTGCTCATGGTTACCGAGTTTTCCGCACTCCAGCGTTTCAGGCTGGAAGAGGAGAGTTCACCAACGCCGCTTCCGCTTACTGCTTTATTTGCCAGCGCGATAAGTGATTTTTGCTGCGCAGGGAAACTTAAATCGCCTTTATTAGATACGGCAGTAATTTGTAGCTTTTGCTCTTCACCCGCGGATTTTGCCAGAATAACCCTGGCACCATTGGAAAGTGTTAATGATGTCAGATTCTCAGCCAGCGTTTCTTTGCTGCTAATTTCCGCCTGTGGGTCAGCGTCTACTGTTAACGATAAATTTCTGCCTGGGAAGATGTAAGCCGCCAGCTTTTTGTTGGCGTACTCTTTTTCCAGCGCCAGGATAGCCGCAGGAGACAATGCTTTTTTGGCGGCAACCTCATTGTTTACCATTTGCTCCCAAAATGCGTCCTGGTTCTTTCTTAACTGCTGCCATTTTTCCGCCAGACTTTGCACGGTAATTTGCTGCCACAGACGTTTCGAAAGTTGATATGTCTCTTCCGGCGACAAGAACGGCGTATTATTTAATGAGCTGGATGCCAGGCGACTGGTCAGCATACGTAAATCACGCTCAGCTTGCTGATCAACCGCATTTTTCAGCCAGGTAAGGCGGGTAGATTTAACATCATCGAGTTCTTCAGCAGAAAAGCCATGCTGATCAATGGTTGCCAACTCTGCCATTAATGCATTCGCAGCATCCTGCATATTATCGTCTTGTGCATTTACACGGAAAAACAGCGACTGATAATCGGGTGCAATTTTGACGCTGCGCGCAGTGCCGCCAGAAATAGTCTTCAACTCGCCCGACTGTATGCGTTCTTGCAGACGTTGGTTGAACAGCTGAACTAACATGCTCCATTCAGCTTGTTCGATAAAGCTTTGCTCATCGCTCACTTGCACCATTGGCAGGCGATAATAGAGTGCGATGCCGTTCACCCGGTTTTCTTTATCATTGATGATATTAAAGCGCAGGTGGTTTTCGGCTTTTGTCGGCCAGACGCGATTTTCAGCTGCTTTGTTAGCCGGAAGCTTACTTAAATTATCCTTTATCAGCGCCAGCGCTTCTTTACTGTCGATATCGCCGACCACAATAAAGGTCATATTATTTGGTTGATACCAGCGTTGATAAAATTGGCGCAATTGTGCCGGTGTGACCGTGGCGACGGTATCCATCAGGCCGATAGGTTCACGGTCTAAATTACGGGTATTTGCCAGCAGGAAAGGGCGGCGCGCCTGAGAGGTGCGCCATTTTGCATCCTGATGGGCACGCCATTCCTCAGTAATTACGCCACGTTCAGCGTCTACTTCGAGTTTTTCAAAGGTTGCGGCATTACTCCATTCACTGAAGATTGCCATCACTTGTTGCAGATTTTGTTTCTGCGTAGTCGGCAAACTCACCTGATACACTGTTTCGTCATAGCTGGTATAGGCATTAACATCGCGACCAAAACGAAGGCCCATTGACTCAAATGTTTCGATGACTTTATTACCCGGCCATGTTTTTGTGCCGTTAAACATCATATGTTCTACAAAATGAGCCACGCCGCGCTCATTGTCCTCTTCCTGCAATGAACCGGTATGAATTTGCAGCCATAAATTTACCTGATCCTTTGGTTGAGCATGCGGATAAATCAGATATCGCAAGCCATTGTCCAGTTGCCCGGTAATTAACTTTTCATCCTGCGGTAAGGCGGCGGCAATCAGTCGCCCGGGGAGCAACAGAGTTGCCACTAACGTCAGTAAGAAACAGAGGTTTCTCATAATTATCTCCATGCGAAAACCGGGCGAATTTACCCGGTTAAGTAAAATCCGAACTATTAAAATTTCATGCTGACATCAAGCCAGAAAGTACGGCCACTGGCGTAGGTCGCCACACCGGTATTCGTTGTATCAACAGCGGTTTTGCTATCCAGTACATTGAGAATATCGGCACTGAACGTCAGGTTTTGTTGTTTCAGAAATTGTGGCGTCCAGGACAAGCGGGTGTCCCAGGTCAGGCTGCTATCCAGTTTTTCGTCAACATACTGCTTGTAATCTGAATATTCGCTGATGTATTGCGCATTCGTCTTACCCAGGATAATGCGAGCTTTACGCGCTTCTTGCCAGGTCAGCGTATTCGCCCACACCAACCCGCTCGGTTGATGCGTGAAATCCATGTTTAAGGAGATCTTTAATGGATTATTAAAATCCGCCACTGGAACGCTATCGTAAGAGACCAGATTACCGTTATAAACCACCTGGTTATCACCGGTATTGCTCTCCTCATAACCATTGTTTAACGACAAGTTGCCCTTGCTCTTGATATAGCTAAAGACAATTTGCGGGTTAATATCTACCTGGCTGATATGCAGGGGTTCGGCCAGTTCAAAACTGAGGTTGAACGAATGCGTTTTGGTTTTACCGTCGTTGTTATATTCAGTAATGGTGGTTTTAGTCGCGCTGTCGGTACGACTGCTTTTACTGATTTGATCATGCGCTTCACGGTAAACATAGTTTGCACGCGCAATAACGTTCTTACCGATTTTCTGCTGCAACCCCATTGCCAGTTCATCGTTATAAGGCGTTTTCAAATCCTGATAACGCGTCAGGGTTTTATTGCCTGATACCGATTCCGTCCAGCTATTGCGGATATCACGTAATCCCATATCAAGAATATTCCCGCCATAGTAACGGTTATAACCTGCGGTAATCATTGAGGTTTGATCAGCAAAAATATCCCATTCCGTCATAAAGCGCGGGGAGATATTGTGGTTTGACAGATAGTTGTCATAGTCATACCGCACGCCGGGCATTAATGACACATTACGCCAGCTAATGCGATCCGCCATATACAGCGTGTAGTTGTCAATTCCCAGGCTGCCTTTACCTTTATGGTAAATGGTATGGTTAGTTTTCTTTCCGGCAGCATTAATCACATAGGATTCAGACTGGTTATGGCGTTCAGTCCATGCATCGGAATAGATGTATTCCGCGCCGAAGTAGGGTTGATGCGAAACATTACCCACGGTGAATTTTTGCCAGTCCAGGCGTGTTTTGAAGGTGTAATTATCTACAGCCTGGGAAATGTGTCCTAATCCGCCACGGGTGCAACGCCCTGTAATATCACCATATGTACATGAAAGTTCGGTGTACCAGATGTCATGATCGTGACGGGTATAATCACTAATATGATCCCAACCAACGGTGGTACGCAGTTTGGCCCATGCGAGCTGGGTATCCATATCCCATGCCAGACCATAGGATTTATTACCCATTTCGCGATCAGACTCCGGGAAGGTGCTGGTATTATAATCACGGCTGGAGCCGGTATATTTTAAGGTTAAATCGTGGGTAAAGCGGTCGCTGGCAAACCAGGTAAATTTGCTCAATGCAGTATCGATAACGTTTTTATACTGTGCCCGGCCGGCGACAATGCCGTCATTCGAAACATAATCCGCGCGGGTGATATCAGACTGGCGGCGCGATAAACCGGCGGTAACGCCAAAGTTATCAGCGAGTTCCTGATTAAACGACAAGGTATAAAAGTTCTTTTTAAAATCTGGAGAGTAATAAGTACTTCCTGAAGAACCTTGATTAAATGCGCTCTTGTTATTCTCATCGATATGCGATGTTAACCAGTCCGAACGCGTAGTGCGATAACCCAGTTTCACGCTGCTATCATCAGCGTTGAAGCGTTTGATCTTTGCATCAATTACCCCGCCATTGAAGCGACCGAATTCAACCGGCACAAAACTGTCATAAAGCGTCACATTGTCCAGTAAGCTGACATCAAGATAATACCCCTGTGACATCCCGCTAATATTGGTTGCACTACTGGCATCGGACTCATTCGCTGGGTTCAGGTTATTCGTTGCACTAATACCGTCAATCAAATAGGCATTCTGGTAGGGCGACGCACCGTGAATAGAGATTTTCTCCGGGCGAATATCTCCCTGGTTCAATGAGGTACTTTGCGTTGAATCCATGCGTACCGCAGGGTTGGTTCTCAGCAGATCGCTGATATTGCCATTCCCGGTCGGTAAACGCTCGATGCTTTCACTGGTGTAATGCGTGTTGCCGTTTACGGGTACAGGGACAGGAGCATAGACCGTCATCTCTTCAAAAACATGCATGTACATATTTTTGTCATCGACGGCCTGCGCTACATCAGCGCCACATAAAATGACGCCAGGAATAAGAACTCGCTTCATTTATTTATATCTCCGTACAGCAGGGCTTTTATTGTTTTTATAAAACCGCGCTAATGTCACAAATATCATCGGCCAGGTTCCAGACACCGGGTTGATGTGTAACCATAATGACGCCGCTTGTGGGGAGTTTTTCTCGCACTAAACGCAGTAAGCGGATTGCCTCTTGTTCCTCAAGATGAGAGGTAGTTTCGTCAAGAAATATCCATTTCGGACGTCGTAAAATTAATCGAGCCAGGGCGATACGTTGTTTTTCGCCGCTGGAAAGAATATCTCCCCAGCGATCGTGGTCATGAATACGCGTAGCCAATTTCCCCAGCCCAACCTGATGCAGTACTTCACTCAACGATTTATCGTCTACGGACAGGGGAAGTGCTTTACAAATAATCTCTTTCAGTAAGCCGGTTTTGATTAACGGTGTTTGTGACACATACCAACTGTCAGCAGGAGAAGAAATATCACCTTTAAACCACGGCCAGCAGTGGGATAATGTTTTAAGCAGTGTGGTTTTTCCCGTACCAGAGTAACCTTTCAGCAATAGCCATTTGCCTGGCAAAACATGAAAGTTCAGGTTCTCTAATATGATCTTATTATCAGGAGTACGAATACTCGCGTCAGCCACTTGTACCGCATGTTGGCAATTTTTAGGCTTATTCGTAGGGCGCTGTTCGGTGAGTTGATGGAACTCATACAAGCGATCGATAACCGCAGCCAGTACAGCAAGTTCATCATATTTATAAATAAACCAGCTTAAATTGTTCGATACCAGCATAAATGCCTGGCGCGATTTCATCAGTCCGCCCAGATTGATCTGTCCGCTAATAAACTGCGGCAATAACAGAAAGTAGGGAAGAACGCTAAGCGAGCGCGAATAAATATTCTGCCAGTAATCAAGCCACCGCTGACGATTCATTAAACGATGCCAGTTCTCTTTAATGGTATGAAAATTTTCGCTCAACTCCTGGCGTTGTAGAGACTCAGCATTGCTTAGCGCAATCAGTTCTGCCTGCTTATTATGCTGCACAAGATTAGTTCGAAATGTCGCTTCGCTACGTTGTTTTTCCACATTAAGCGGACGAATACGTTTACCAACCTTATGGGTAAATAAAGTTCCACCGATCACAATGAGCACGACGGTATAGACCATATACCCCTGGATATTCCATTCAGTTCCACCAACAGTGAATGAGAGCGTACCCGCGCTTTGCCAAAGAATAACGGTAAAGGTGATCAGCATGCTAAGTGACTGGATGAAGCCAAATGAAAGACTGAGCGTTTTGCTGATCAGTAAGAGAATGTCTTCAGCGATACGTTGGTCAGGGTTATCTGTATTTTTATGCTCGCCGTAGATCTGCGTGAAGTAGTAGTTTTTATCTGCAAACCAGCGATTAAGGTAGTAATCTGTTAACCATTCGCGCCAGCGAATAGTCAGTAGTTTAATTAACCATGTTTTGTTTACGGATATTAATACAAAGATCCCCAGCAGGGCAGGGAACCAAAGGACAAGCTGCCAAAGCTTATCAGTTTCTTTCTGGCTTAGCGCATTGAAAAAATCATTATTCCAGTCGTTTAACCAGACCTGAATTTTAACCACGCCAAGGATCATGGCGAGGATAATAATGATTAACAACACTGAAGTTTTATTATTCTTACGCAGCCAAAAGGGCTTCAGCAGACAGAGATACTTTGCTATCAACATACAAAACGTAATGGGAATGGTTATCATTAGCGAAAATTTATTGTGCCATCCAATGATTATCTATGGCAATGATATACTGATGAAATTTATTTAAGTATCATTTAACAATATGAAATATAAAGAAATATTTTATTTTCAGTGGTTATGGTTATGCTATTGATAATCAAGGGTATTGCTAATGCCCTGACGCATACCTCGTAAGCCAGGATTTTCGCAAAGGAAGATGATGAAGACGAAACACCCGACAGGAATTTATGTCGGGTGCCTTGTTAAGGTCATAAGAAGGAGGCTAAGAATGGAGCTAAGGGGGAGCGTTATTAATTATTCTCCATTTGTTTTGCAACATCCATAATGTGGTAAAGCGGTACTCTGTTCTTAGCTAACTCCACCATGGCGTTCATATAAGGTACCATGGTTGAAAAAAGGATTTTATAACCTTCGCAAAAATAGGAAACAGTCTCATTGTTTACTTTAGTAATACGATGCTTAGGGCAACCACCATTGCAGATAGGTTTATATGCACATTGCTGACATTTCGCTGAAATCCGTTTTTTTTGCGCTGTCAGTTGAACACTGTTCATCGTTTTGAGTTCAGATTTATTAATGTTTCCAATTTTGTACTGTGGATAGACAAAATGGTCGCATTCGTAAATGTCTCCATTACTTTCAACAACCAGATTATCCTTGCAGGACGCCTGGAAAATACAACTGGTATGCCCATTCCCCAAAAAACGGCTGACAAAGCTTTCAAACTGACGGATGAAAATTTCACCCACATCGTTTTTAACCCATTGCATAAAAATGGTTGACATAAACTTGCCATAAGCCGTAGGAGGCACAGAAAAATCAATGATACGGAATGTGTTCTCACTATGACCACTGAAATCAATATTCGGCGTCCCGGTTTCGAGCAATTCGATAAATTGCATATGTTTACTGCCGATAGATTTTAAAAAATGATAAACCTCAAGAGGGTAATGGACATTAACGTTATTAATGACGGTTAACGTATTAAACTCTACTTGATATGATTTCAGACGCTCGATGGCTGCTATCACTTTTGCAAAAGTACCGTTACCTGAATTACTGCGTCTGTAACGGTCATGTAGCTCCTGGGGTCCATCGATCGAGATACCAACCAGAAACTCATGTTCTTTGAGAAAGGCACACCATTCATTATTCAATAAAATGCCATTCGTTTGTAATGCATTAAAAATACGTTTTTGGCCTGCATAGCGTTGTTGATAGTGAATAACTTTACGGAAAAAATCCAGGCCAGCCAGAGTGGGTTCACCGCCTTGCCAGGTAAAATAGACCTGATTGCCAGACGCTGCGATATATTGTTTGATGAACTCTTTCAGAGTGCTGTCATCCATCCATTTTTCATGAGTAAACTGCGACTCTTTTTCAAGGTAAAAACAGTAATCACATTTGAGATTACATTGAAAACTGGAGGGCTTGGCTGTAACGTGCATCGCTATCTCGCTCAATAAGGCGGCGGAAAAATCCGCCGCATGAAGGTTTAGTTATTTCGCTTCGCTTAGTGCTTTCTTGATATTGTTAAACTTCTCCTGATTTACCTCGCTAAGTGGTGGTTGGCTGCTGTCGATAAACTCTCTTACCACGCCTTGCATCTCTTTAACGACCTGCGGATTGGCGGCGGCAAGGTTATCTTTTTGCTGTAGATCCGTCAGTTTGTATAGACCTAACTGATTGTTTTCTACTGTATAGACAAGCGAATAATCGTTATTTCTTACCGTATAAGAGAATTGGCTTAAATCCTCGGTGTTGGGGTTATGCGGGTAATCGTCTGACTGATGGCGGACAAATTTGTGGTAATTATCCCAGAATGGAATATTTTCCTCGTCAAACCAGTGAGAATAAGAGGTTATCCAGGTCAGATTTTTATGTGGCTCGCCTTGTTTCTTATCTTGCAACCACGGCAGCAAGGAAACGCCATCCAGCTTAAGGTCTTTTGGAATGCTGATATCGGCTGCATCAAGAGCTGTCGGGTAGAAATCCATTGCGGAAATCAGCTTGTCATAATTACCGGGTTGAAGTTTTCCTTTCCACCACATAAACATTGGGGTGTGAGTACCGCCAGGATAGGTCTGACTCTTATAGCCTTTTTGCGCCCCGTTCAGCGGCAGAGGACCATCGATAACCGCACCATTATCGGAGGTAAAGAGAATAATAGTATTGTCATACTGTCCGTTTTTCTTCAGTTGTTCGAGAATGCGTTTTACACCCTGATCAACAGAATAAACGGAAGCGTAGTAGTTATCTGCTGTTTGACTACCGGTATTAAATTGCTTCTGATATTGCTCCGGTGCAGGATTATCATTTGGCAGGTGCGGAGCATTATAAGCCAGGTAAAGCATAAAAGGCTGGTCAAGTGTTTTGGCACGATCAACAACGCCAATTGCCTCATCGGTTAACTGATCGCTGATATAACCTTTTGCGGGGACGCGTTCACGGTTTTTGAACAGTGAAGGGGAGTTGTAATATGCCGTTCCTGCAGCGTGGAATCCCATAAAGTAATCAAAGCCACGGTTTTGAGGTTGCCATTCTTCCGCAGAAAATGTGGTGAAGTTGTCATGATAGTCACGCGTTTGTTTATCTTCCGGTACCGGCACATTACTGATTTTTGACAAGTGCCATTTACCTACTGCTGCAGTGTAATAACCATGATTCTGGAATAATTCAGGCAAGAAAGTTTCTGTTAGCGGAATACCATCCTGAGCATCGGTATTGGAATAGACACCAAAGCGGGCGGGCGCTCGACCGGTCATTATTGCAGCGCGGGAGGGGCCGGAAACACCGTGCGCCACATAGCCGTTAGTAAAACGCACGCCTTCATCCATTAATGAAAGGAGCGTCGGCGTTGATTTTTGCGCAGCTTCAATGGCTTTATCTATCCCTATTTTGTAGGTATCGACAACTTCACGATTTTCCATTGTTTTTGGGTCAAAAGATCCCTTATCAAAAGGAAGTTGTCCATAACCAAGATCATCCATGGTCAGTACGATAATATTTGGCTTTCCTTTGGTACTGTATTCAGTCGGCGTAAAGTCTGAGAAAGCAACGTTTGTTTTGGTTGCTTTCAGCTTTACATCATCTGCCGCATGAGCAGCAAATGCAGCCATACCAGATGCCAGTATCAAAGATATCGAGGTACTTACGACACTTTTCTTTAATGCAGACTTCATAAATGTTCCTCTTCTTATTGTACTTAATTCCAAAGTAATTTTACGAAGAGAAATAAGTGGATGTAAGTGAAGTGAGTCACATAAAGAGATAGCAGATTTAGCTAAAAAAGGGAAATAACAGTCCATAAAGCGTTGACATTACTTTCTGTTCTACTAAGTAATTTCTCGCCGATAAACAACTAATCTATTGATATTTAATAAATTATTGCATTTTAATGACAAAATGCCGAATTGAGATCATAAATAATCATGCAACAGGTTATGCAAATGCATAAATATGTGATGAATGTCACTTATTTATTTCAAGAAATATATCGCCTAAAAACAACGCGGGGCAGGAAATGGCTGCCCCATTTAATTCTTACGTAGCGTGTGTGGTTGACTACTCGTTAGCAAATAATCAAATAGCTAAAGCACTCATCGTGTTGTCCGTGTTCATACCGGTGTGCCTTTGACAACGGTACTCCTTCGAAACTCTCTTCGGACTGTTGCCGAAATGTTTGCGGAACGCATAAATAAAATAAGATGTACTCGCATAACCACATTGTTCGGCAATTTTATTGACTGAACCTTCTACGCGTATCAAATTTTTTGCGTGCTGCATTCTGGCATCTAAAAGAATCTGTGAGAATGTCGTTTGCTCTTGCTTTAGTTTTTTCTTCAACAGGCTTTCACTGATGTACAGGCAGTCACAAATATCTTTCAGCTTCCATGGGTGCGCCAGCTTCATGTTGACAATATTTCTCACTTTCCCGGAAACGGATAGCACACCGTTAGTTAATAGTGTAATGAAACCTTTGCATGCGGCAAAAATAGACAGGCAAGAAAAAAGCAAAAGTTCTGAAAAGTTATGATGATTGCGTTCTTCCGAGTTGAGATAAGCAATCATTTCATTAAGCAATCCCGTCGGTACATTTGAAGCACGTAAAAACTTCGCAGGAACAGGCACCGTCACTGTCTGGATGTTAGTGCATTGTAGATATTTTTTAATGGTGTTTTCATTAAATCCGATTTCTTTGAAATGCCGCTCATAAGGTTCAAAATGCGTACGAACAGCGTTATCTACCATCAGGATCTCGCCGTCAGAGAAGGCGTAATCTTTATCTAAAATGTTAGCGTTGAAGGCATGATGAATAAATATAACAGAACAAACGAGCGACATTTTATCTCCTTAAAACAATAAAGTTTTTATCGATACTTTTTTAACATTTCACATTTATAATTTGCTGTTTATTTTCAGTCTTGCAAACTATTGATAATGAAATGTGTAAGATCTCTTGCCATGCGACCCATTTCTGAAATGCCCTGCTGATCAATTGCCGAAAAAATGGCTATCAACGTAAGTGTCAGCAACAAGACAACCACAATTACAGACATGATTTCTTTATAGTTGTCTCTTTGCATGATTTTGTTTTTCACTGTGGTCGCATGCATTTCAAATGTGTTTATTTAGCGGATAACGTTAAAAATCGTTAATCAGTATGATTAATATAACAGGCTGGATAAAAGAGGAAATAGGACTGGCACTTCAGTACTGAGCGGAGTTTCTTACAACTGTAGGCAGAGGTTTATATCTTATAGTGTGTAGTTTAATTTAATCCATGTGAGCAAATTGCGCGATAATAGTCAATGAGGAATTCTTCTGCTGTGCGGATGACAGCAGAAGAAATGAGGAGGCGAATTAATTTGATGGCTCTAATTCAACAGGAATACTTTTATAGCCAGGAATGCCACTTAATGGATCGTGGTTATCAAGTGTTAGCATGTGATTCGATTCTGGAAAATAGGTCACCAGTGAGCGGTCAGCCATAGGGTAAATGACCACTTTTAATCTATCCATGCGTCGTGAGCTACGTTTACCGTCTGGCGTGAGTGCAATAAGATTAACTCTTTCGCCGTTTTTTACACGGCAAATTTTAGCTTGTTTAGCACTCATAAAGACCACATCTCGTTGACCGAATACACCTCGATAGCGATCATCCATACCATAAATCGTCGTGTTGTACTGATCGTGGCTGCGTACTGTCGCCATGACCAGTTTACTGTTAAACGCTGAAGAGGGATCTTCTAACAGCCCTTTGCTGGTAATGAAATTAGCCTTACCTGACGGCGTCATCCAGCGCCTTTCAGCAGCTGCGTTTATCAGGTGAAAACCACCAGGATGACGGATGCGCTGGTTATAGTCGGCAAACTCTGGCAGCACAGCTTCAATGTCATTGCGAATGCGATCATAATCTTCCACCAGATACTCCCAGGCTACCACGCTCTGGGGTAGTGCTGCCTGCGCGATTCCCGCGACCACTGCACACTCTGATTTCAGCATTACACCGGCGGGTTTTAACACACCACGCGAGGCATGAATCATCGACATTGAATCTTCAACGGTTACCGCCTGCGCACCGCTTTTTTGCATGTCAATCTCGCTACGTCCCAGAACCGGCAGAATATAGCTATGCCGTGCGGTCAGCAGATGAGAGCGGTTAAGCTTAGTGGCTACGTGTACCGCCAAATCTAATTGCGTTAACGGTACAGCGCTCGCTTCCCGATCTGGCATTGCCAGCGCAAAGTTGCCCCCCATGCAGATCAATGCTCGAGCTTGCCCCGTACATATTGCTTGCATGCTGGCAATTGCAGCATGTCCAGGTGCATGAGGTGGGGTGAAGCCATAGCGCTCACCCAGGCGATCCAGAAACTCTGCAGACGGTTTCTCGGTGATACCGACGGTTCGGTCGCCCTGTACATTAGAGTGACCTCGTAGTGGGCAGATACCCGCACCAGGCTTGCCAATGTTACCTTTCATCAACAGCAGATTGACCAGTTGCTGTACGTTCTGGGTACCATGTTCGTGCTGAGTGATCCCCATTCCGTAACAGATAATGGTTCGTTCGGCAGCGGCATATGCATCAGCAAGTTCGGCGATTTGTGTCTGACTTAGTCCAGATATACGTTCGATATCTTTCCACTCGGAATTGAGCACGTCACGGCGTAGCTCGTCAAAGCCGACGGTATGCGTTTGAATAAATTCATCATCCAGCAATGAGGGCCGACCTGCGGCGCTTGCAGCATCATCGCGCTCAATTAACAGGCGCATCATTCCCTTGAGCAACGCCATATCACCACCAATGCGCACGTTGTAGTAGGCACTGGCCAACTGAGTCTCAGAGTTCGTCAGCATTTCAAACGGGTTTTGCGGTGCGGTAAATCGCTCCAGGCCACGTTCCTGTAGAGGATTGATGGCGATCATTTTCGCTCCCCGTTTCACTAAAGCGCGCAACGAAGTCAACATGCGAGGGTGGTTTGTACCAGGGTTATGCCCAATGCAAATGACTAAATCGCATTTCTCAAAGTCTTCCAGCAACACGGTCCCTTTACCTACACCGATACTCGCTGCCAAACCCACACTGGTCGGTTCATGGCACATGTTGGAGCAGTCGGGGAAGTTATTGCTCCCGTATTCACGGGCAAAAAGCTGATAAAGAAAGGCAGCTTCATTGGAAGTGCGGCCCGAAGTATAGAATTCAACCTGATTGGGATCACTATAGCTTTGAAGGCGTTCGCCAATTTCGTCGAAAGCTTGTTGCCAGCTTAATGGCTTGTAACAGTCGCTGACGGCATCATATTTCAAAGGCTGGGTGAGACGCCCCGCAGCCTCAAGCTCGTGATCTCCCCAGGTAAGTAATGATTGAACCGTATTCTCAGCAAAGAAAGAGGCATTTACCTGCTTATCCGTGACTTCCCAGGCGATTGCTTTTGCGCCGTTTTCACAAATGTCGAATGACGCACTGTGCTTAGGATCTGGCCATGCACAACCCGGACAGTCAAAGCCCTCTGGCTTATTCATGTCAAACATGGCAATAACATCCTGGCGTATATCCATCTGCTTACGTACTGCATTCGCTACGGATTTAACAGCACCCCAACCACCGGCAGCCCCCTGGTAGGATTCAATTTTTTTCTTCATCTACTTATCCTGTGTCGAAATGAATTATTAGGATTTGAAATAGCGATGATGCACAGTATATACAAAGGGATTATCGTCAATATGGATATATAAGAGTAGGGGACTACTCTCTTTCTATTTTTAATCTATTATCGTTAAATAATAGAATGGTATAAATACGATAAGTTAAGCATCATCTCTCATAGTGTTTAAATTAACATGTTTTTCAATATAAAAAATAAGACTCTGGCGTTAATTGTGCGCGGATTTTCTTACAGGTGTAGGATAATAGCCTTCACAAAATAATTATCCGCGCAATTTTCGCGAATGGAGCGCATAGACTAAGGTCAAAATCACAATTATTCATAGATAAAAGTGACACCAATGACTGACTGGACGGTTCCGGCTGCAACCTTGTTTCCTGTTTGTCCATAGGTTGCGCTTAAACCCAGAGGTACTTTGCTTTTATTTACTGTCCCCAGGGAGACGTTTTCTCCCGTAGCCAGTATTTTTCCATTACGCATCAGAGAGACACCCACTCCCGATGCTTTTGTTGCATCTGGTGCTGTGTTAGCAAACACTTGTCTGGCACTGTCAGTGGTAGCACCCGAAAGATAAAATGAGAGCTTTTGTTCACTTGAGCAATATACGCCAAGGGGGATTTCTGCGCTTCCAGGAAAGTCCGGGAGATTCACATTGACATTACGACTATCAACGGTGCAGCCGCCTGTTGGCATAACAACACTGTTATTTGAAATAATATTCCACGTAAAATTACGCGGATTTCCGCTTCCTAACGTGGCAATTTTATACATATGAATACGGGCAATAACTTCCCCGGCTTTTATGACAACTCCACCGGCCGCACCGACTGGGGTAATATAGAGTTTTAACGGTAATGGCATCGGTGTCTTATCACCAATATCTAATACATTAGTATTTGTCGTCAACGGGAAGGGGTAGGTCACATTATTCCAGTACAGCGATCCTTTATATGACTGTAGAGAGCCTGCGAAAGCTGATCCTTGTACCAGGTTTATATGATCAGTGTCGTACCAGCCGCCGTAATCATTCCAGCAACTTATATGCTGAGACAAGTCTACAACCAGATTCTGGCCCGGTTGTATTACAGGGTCGAGATTAACATAAACAGAGGTTGTACCTGCTCCAATACTTGACCCGCCATCGACATTACAACTGAAGGCAAAAACTTTGCCTGCCATTAATAGAAGATAAATACCGAACAGAAGCTTCATACTTATTGTTTTACCCATGATATATCCTAAGATTAAAAAATTGATTTAAAAAGGAGGCTAAGAAAATCGAATCGACGTTATTGCCAGGTGTAGATCACATTGATTAGCGCCTCGATCGTTCCCTGGCTTGCGTTTCCATTCACCGTGATAGCTCTTGCCTTAAGTGGAAACTGTGCATTACGAGTGATCTCATCAACAATAACCGTTTTGCTATCACCATTTTTTAACGTCGCATCCTGGTCATCCCTTAGCTCTATCTGAATATTTTCGGCAGTACCTTCATTTTTGTAATAACCCGTATTGTCAGTTGAACCTGTCACGATTGCCGTCACTGCACTTGTTTCAACCGGACAATCGGTTAATGACAAAGTAATATTGTGCCAGCCTGATGCAGAACCAGGTTGTTGCAGATTGCGCGTATAAAGATCCCCGAGATTAACGTTAGCTTCTTTGGTTTGAATAGTGCAGGGTTTAGCGACTACCCGACCAATAACAGTGATAGTGACATCGGCGGCCTGGAGAGTTGCTGTGAATAACGCGCAAAACGTAGCTAACAGGAACCTCTTGTGAAGTCTTTTCATATCTGACTCTGATTATTGAAATTCAAGGGTAAAGGTTGCCGAAGCGCTCACCAGTCCAGGATTGACGGACTTCTGAGTTGACTTCAAACGAGCGGAGTAAGGCAAAATATTGTTCTGTTCTGGTACCAATGGGATCCACTGCATCCCGGCATGAAGGTCATTCAATTTCACCGGACGCATATTTCCGTCCAGTATTTCTATACCCAAACCGGAGGCCGTATTGCTTCCTTCATCCAGTTTCAACAGAGTATTATTTTCTGCATCCTCAATACCGTTAAATGCAACCCGAACTCCCGTTGTCCCTTTGCTGCATTCACTTAATGTAATCTGAAAAGGGACGGCTGGACTTGTGCTACCGGTCGTTGGAAATTGTCTGGCACTGTTTTTTTGGAGATCTACGGTAAAATTAAGCGAATCCGATGAGACTGTGCAGCCATAATCGAGAACGCGCCCGCTAATTTTAATAACGCTATCTGCGGATAAAGCAGAATAGGTGGTTAACCCCAGACATAAACCGAGGAAAATAACGTTATTGTATTTCATAATCTATTGTTCCTTAGCGACAGATTGCTGTCTGCTGGTTCAGCAAGGTTCCAGGAGAGACTGCAGGAAGCTTGTAATCGACAATACAGTTTGAGTTTTTATCATTGCCCCATGAAACCTGTAATTTCCCTGACTGTGGAAGTCCAGTCAGATAAACCTGACCATTTTCCGCGACAATGCTGCCATTTTTATTCTCTCCGTGAGTGACAATTGCACCGAATGGAACGCTTTTATTACCGTACTTCAACGTCATTAATACTTTCCCGCCGATTTGTGCATTAAATGTTGCTCTGGCAATAGCACCGTGAGTTGGGATGACAGTGACTACGGTTTTGGATTTGCCCCTATATTTCCAGACACCTGTTATCACTTAACCCATTACTGGCCTGCTGCCGCAGATATTCCCGTGGCGAGCGATAACCCAGTGCACTATGCGGATGCC